>NZ_JBJQJE010000031.1:0-34255 GCF_046487585.1 Escherichia sp. WS1265 | reverse complement strand
GTCGCCAGGCATTGTTATTTCATCATCACCAATAACAATCTTTTTATATGATGGCGAAAAGCCCGTAATCATATCCAGTGAATCGTTAAACGGTATCCACACATCAGGCAGCGGTTGTAAGACATATTTATACGGCTCTGCTGCCTGGCTTGCATACTCTCTGGCTGCATCTTCACTTGCTTTAGCTGCCGTCTGGCTTGCTGCCGATGCTTTCGCTGAGTTCGCAGCCGCTGTTTCGCTCACCTTTGCGTTGGTTTCACTGGTTTTTGCTGCTTTTTGGCTGTTGGCTGATGCAGTGGCAGAAGCAGCCGCCGCGCTTGCAGAGCCAGCTGCAGCACTCTCGCTTTCGGCTGCTGCATCCTGACTGCTTTTCGCCGCAGTTTCGCTGGCTTTGGCATTCGTTTCGCTGGTCTTCGCCGCTGTCTGGCTGGACTTTGCGTTAGTTTCACTCGTCTTCGCAGCTTTCTGGCTGTTAGCCGCAGCAGTTGCTGATCCGGCTGCTGAAGTCGCAGAACCGGCTGCCGCGCTCTCGCTTTCGGCTGCTGCATTCTGGCTATTTTTCGCTGCAGTTTCACTGGCTTTGGCATTCGTTTCGCTGGTTTTCGCTGCCGTCTGGCTGGACTTTGCGTTGGTTTCGCTCGTCTTTGCGGCTGTCTCACTGTTTTTCGCGTTGGTTTCTGATTTTTTGGCTGCTGTCGCGGAGTTTGCCGATGCAGTCTGTGAGGCCGCTGCTGCCTGTGCGCTGTTAGCTGCATTCGTTTCTGAGGTTTTCGCCGCGTTCTTCGATGATGCCGCTGCGGTTTCGGATTTCTTTGCCGCCGCTGCGCTCTGAGAGGCGGCTTCAGCGTTGCGTGCCGCTTCTTCCACCATTTCCTGAAAACGGCGCAATGCCTCCGGCATGACATCATCTTCCGTCATGGCACCGAGAAAATCATTCAGCGTCCCCGGACTGGAACCTTCATAGACGGTAATGGTCCCGGCATGTGAAGGCGGAAAACCTTCAACCAGCAGGATGACGCTGTACTGACCATACTCAACATCCATGCTGTAACGCCCGGCTTCATCCGGATTTTCTGAGGCCAGCGTGTTCACCACCACCGCGGTGCTGTTACGTTTTGCTTTCAGCTGGATTGTGCAGTTCTGTACCGGTTTTCCTGTGCCGTCTTTCAGTACACCTGAAATCTTTACTGCCATATTCACCCCACAAAAAAGCCCGCCTGAACAGGCGGGCTGTCATAACACTGTGTTACCTGGCTAATCAGAACTTATAACCGACACCCACGATGAAACCGTCAGTGCGCCAGTCGCCACTGCCGGAGCCTTCATAAGCAATATCAATGGCCACGGATTCGGTCGGGTTAAACTGCACGCCAGCCCCCCACGCCAGAGACGTGTTGCTGTGGCGACCGTCATCACTTCCGGTCAGCACGTCGTGCGTTTTCCCCTTGTTGTCAGTTACGCGGAGATAATCCCCGGAGAAAGTCGACACACGGCTGTAAGCCACACCCGCCATCGCATACGCGCTGAACCATTCATTCACGCGCACAGACGGCCCCACCATCACGCTGAACCAGCGGTTACGCACGGAATCTTCATGCCAGCGGGTATTGCTGTAACGGGTAAGCTGGCGATTCTTGTCTCCTGCATAGCTGAATGACGTCACCAGCCCCAGTGTGTCCGTAAACTCATAACGGTATTTCACGTTAATCCCGTTAAGATCATCGCTGCCGGGAACGTTCGTCGAGGCATGAAGATACCCCGCGCTCAGCGTGGACTGATGTTCAGATGCCCATGCAGGCGCACCGGATACGGCCAGACAAATGGCTGCGGACAAAATGGCGGCATAAAGTTTACGCATAATTACCTCTCGCTTTTCTGCAATAAAAAAGGCACCATTTCTGGTGCCCTTATATGGGTTATAACAATTTCAACGAATACTGATGCCGGAAGCGGCTTTTTTGGTCACAATCACCGTACAGTCGGTGATATTACCTGCCCACTGATTGCCTTTATGGAAAACCTTAAACTCCAGAGTGACGCTTCCCCTGCCACTCGGCATATCAATAACCGCACTGTAGCTACCGGGAATGGCCCCTTTAGTTTCTCTGGATGCGATTAATACACCGTTTTTGCGAACTTCAAAACCATAACCCGTGTATCTTGTACCTCCCGGGTTATTACCACTTCCCGGATCGCTATACGCTATTCCGTTAAAGATAATGGGCGGAATAATGATTTGACGGTCAAAGTTATGATCATCGCTTATGGTGACTGTAACCGTCCCGTTTGGTGTTTCCGTGTTACCCCACGTACCAGCCTGTTTCGGAAATGATTTGGATACAGCTTTAACGAAGTCACCTCTGACCTGAGTCGCCTCCAGCATGCCCTTAATCGTACAGTTTTCATTTACCGTGACATTGTTGAGCGTCCCGGCGTTCGCATTCACACTGCCACTGATATCCGCATTTTTAGCGGTCAGCTTTCCGTCCGGTGTCAGGGAAAATGCCGGCGGATTTCCACCGCTGGTAATGGTGGGAGCCGTCAGGCGTTTCAGGAACACGTCATTCATGAATATCTGATCACCCTGACCAACAAACATCGGTTTTGTGTTGCCATTTGCAGGATTAATCATCGCAATCCTGTCCGCCGCCAGCAGCACCTGACTCTGCATGCCGTCAGGGGTGTTCTCAATACCGGCACCGATACCCGCGATATAAAGGCGTCCGTCCTGCATCTGCTGCAGCTTCACTGCCCACATGCTGTTCAGGTTATTATTTGTATCAACCTGAACCTTCTGTATCTGCTGGATCGCTGCACTCTGGTCTTCCAGTTTCTTATTGACGGTCTGTGTTATTTCATTGCTGACATCCGTTATGGACGTCCTGATTTCAGTCAGGTCAGGCGCAAGCTGACCGTTATCAATCTGCGTCCACAGCTCCTGAGCCAGATGGGTTTTCCCTATCTCGCCTTTGAAAAAATCCAGATAGCCTGATGCATCATCACTCGGCTGACCGACAGCCTCCACGAATGCCGATTTGCCAACGGTGTTCACACTGCGAACGTAAAAATAATAATCATGGCCCGGTTTGATATTGATACTGGCGGCTATCCAGTACAGTGCCGTACCAAGATAACGCGCGCTGGTTTCAACCTGCCTGATATCCGCAATCCGTTTTTCCGAGAACCAGAACTCAAACTGTACCGTCGGGTCATAAACCGCAAGATGCGGCGTGGCGGTTATCTGAAAATAGCCCGGCGTCAGCTCAATCCGCGACGGCGCTGCCGGTGCGGCAATCCGGAACGATACCGACGCCGGATCGCCCTGCTGCCCCCACGCATTTACTGCCCGGACTGTCAGCCTGTAGTTCCCCAGAGCCAGTTGTGTGAAGCGGTAAGTGGTTTCCGTCGTCCGGGCCGTGCTGACCAGCCGCTCACGGCCGTCATCCGCTGCCACGGTCAGGCGAAGCAGGAAGCTCACGCCCTTCACCACCTTCGGCGTGTCCCAGCGCGCCAGCACCTGGTATTCCCCGCTGTCTGCGGTGACTTCTGCGGTCAGGTGCTGCACCGCTGGCGGCGTGACACCATTTACCGTACCGCTCTGGTCGCCGTCAAAGTGCGCCCCGTTATCCACGATGGCCTCTTTTTCCGGTACATGCTGCACGGCGGTGATGGCATACGTGCCGTCGTCGTTCTCACGGATACTCACGCAGCGGAACAGGCGCTGGCGCAACGTCGGCAGCTTCAGCCCCCATACGCTGTATTCAGCAACGCCGTCAGGAACACGGCTCACTTTCACCTTCACGCCGTCGGTGACGGACTGAACCTCCACGCTGACCGGACTCCCCTGCCCGTCAACCAGGCTTATCAGCGTGGTGCCGGAAGATGGCAGCGTGATTTCACGGTCGAGCGTCAGCGTCCGGGTCTGGCTGTTCACCGCCAGCACGCGCCCGCCGGTGCTGATACCCGCATAGTCATCATCGCAGATTTCAATGACATCCCCCGGTACATGGCGAAGCCCTTCCGCACCCACGCTGAAGTCCACGGTCTGCGTTTCCAGCAGTTCCGTTTTAATCAGCCACAGCCCGGCGCGGTGCGCCTGCCCCCGGCTGGTACAGCCAAAGGCATCCATCTTCGTGACGTTACGACCGTAACGGGCAATGGCCTGCGTATCTTCAACAAGCTCTGTCGCCGTCTCCCAGCCGTTATCCGGGTCAATCCAGTTCACCTCAACGGCATTATGGCGGTCTTTCAGGGCGCTGAAACTGTAGCGGAACGGCGCGCCATCATCCGGCATCACCACATTACTGCGGTTATAGGCCCACACCTTATCCGACGGTCGGTCCTGCACGAACGTCAGCGTCTGCCCGTTCCATACCGGCATACAGCGCATCGCCGAGCAGAAATCACTGAGCACATCCCACGCCTTGCGCTGTGTGGTCAGGTACGCATTACAGGTGATGCGCGGCTCCGTGCCGCCAAAGCCGTCCGGCACTGACTGGTCGCAGTACTGGCCGATGACATACAGCGCCCATTTGTCCACATCCGCCGCACCAAGACGTTTTCCCATGCCGTAGCGCGGGTGGGTCAGCATATCCCACAGACACCAGGCCATGTTGTTGCTGTATGCCGGTTTTAACGTTCCGTCCCAGATACCGCTGTATTGCCGCGTCTGCGGGTTATAGTTCGACGGCACCTGCAGAATGCGCCCGCGAAGATGATAATTACGACTCACCTGCTGGCTGCCGAACTGCTCCGAATCCACCTGCACGCCGACCAGTGCCGTGTTCGGGTAGCACTGTTTCACATCGATGATTTCGGTGTATGACGACCAGAGCGTTTTGTTCTGCAGCTGGTCTGTGGTGCTGTCCGGCGTCATCCTGCGCATCCGGATGTTGAACGGGCGCGGCGGCAGATTATCCACCACTACCGAGGCCAGATACTGCGAGGTGGTTTTGCCCTTAATGGTGATGTCTTTTTCCGTCACCCAGCCACCGTTACGTTGTATCTGAACCAGCAGGCGAACTTCCGACGGATTCCTGTCCCCCTTTGAGGTGGTTTCCACCAGTGCCTGCACACCGAAGGTAAAACGCAGTCGGTCAATGTTTGCCGACGTGATGGTCCGGGTGATCGGCGTGTCGTATTTCACTTCCGTACCCAGCACCGTCTCGGAGCCGGAGGATTCAAATCCCTCCGGCGGTGTCTGCTCCTGCTCACCGGCCCGGAACACCACCGTGACGCCGGAGATATTGGTATTCCCCTCACTGTCCAGCACCGGCGTACTGTTCAGCAGCACGCTTTTTAATCCATCCACCGGACCTTCAACCGGCCCTTCGCTGATGGCATCGATCACACTCAGCAGCTGCGTGGACTTCAGGTTGTCCTTCGCTTCGCGCGGGGTATGCCCCTTACTGCCGCCTTTACCCATTCGTCACGCTCCATAAATGACAAAACCGCCCGCAGGCGGTTTCACATAAAACATTTTGCATCAGCGACCAATCACCACAACCTGACCACCGTCCCCTTCGTCTGCCGTGCTGATCTCCTGAGAAACCACGCGTGACCCCACGCGCATTTCCCCGTACAGAACAGGCAGAACATTGCCCTGGGCAACCATGTTATCCAGTGAGGAGAAATAGGTGTTCTGCTTACCGTTATCCGTTGTCTGTGTACGGGGAGTTCTGGCTTTCGGTGCCAGCATCTGCGCCACACCACCGAGCACCATACTGGCACCGAGAGAAAACAGGATGCCGGTCATACCACCGGTCCCAATGGCTGCCCCCCATGCTGCAAGGGTGGCTCCGGCAGTAAAGAATGATCCGGCAATGGCGGCTGCTCCCAGGACAATCTGGAATACACCACCTGACTTGGCCCCGGCGACTCTGGGAACAATATGAATCACAGCGCCATCAGGCAGAGTCTCATGTAACTGCGCCGTTAACCCGGACGTGCTGACGTCCCGCCCGGCAATCCGTACCTGATACCAGCCGTCGCTCAGTTTCTGACGAAACGCCGGGAGCTGTGTGGCCAGTGCCCGGATGGCTTCAGCCCCCGTTTTCACACGAAGGTCGATGCGGCGACCAAATCGTTGTAAATCCCCGTAAAGGCAGATGCGCGCCATGCCCGGTGACGCCAGAGGGAGTGTGTGCGTCGCTGCCATTTGTCGGTGTACCTCTCTCGTTTGCTCAGTTGTTCAGGAATATGGTGCAGCAGCTCGCCATCACCACAGTAAATGGCGGCGTGATTCGGCACTGATGAACCAAAACAGCACAGCAGCACATCGCCCGGCTGTGCCGCTGACAACGGCACCTGATACAGCCCCGTCGCCTCCAGATTATCCAGATAGAGATTCTGGCCGTTACGCCACCAGTCATCCTCACGATAAAAGTCCGGCATCTCAATCCCCGCCAGATGATAAGCATCCCGGAACAGTGTGTAACAGTCCGTCACACCGTGCTCAAAGCGCCGCCCGGTGAGATGCGGCACACAGCGGAACTTATGAATCGTCCCCCGGCAGACCAGCCACCACGGCAAATCACTCTGCACCTGCAGCCGCCGGTCGGCCTCACTCAGCCAGGGCAGACCACCGGGGTGGCTGTGGACCAGCGCCACAATCTCACCCTGCATTTCTGCCTGCAGCCAGTCTTCCGGCGACATACGGAAATACGCCTCCGGCTCACCGGAGATATTCACGCAGGGAAAATATCTTTCCCCCTCCGGCGTGCTTACCACGAAGCCGCACGACTCCGCTGGCGCACATCGCCGGGCGTGCGCCAGAATCGCTGATTCTGTCTGTGTCATGGGATTTACTGCGAAAGTTTGTTAATGGAAAGGAAGCCGCCAAAGTTGCCGACGTTATTGCGGAACTTACAACCGCTCAGGCATTTGCTGCATTTATCCTTCGTGATATCGGACGTTGGCTGGTCATATTCATCCGCGACAGCCGGACCGCTATAACCGCACTCGTCACCGCGATAGGTCCAGGTGCATGTGTTGGCCAGCATGATACGTCCCGGAAAAACAGCGCCATCCGTTTCCGTCGGCGTGGACAGTACAAAGGAGGCACTCACCGCGCTCAGTTCGCTGCACTGCTCAATGCGCCAGCGGCTGATCACCTCCTGCTCCGGATCGGCGTAACTGTTTCCGTTGACGAAGTTCACCGCATCCAGAAAACGGGCGTAAACCTTACGCCGGACCACCGTTCCGCCGACCAGACTCTGCATATCTTCCGCCATCCCGGTGACCATACCGTACAGGTTAGAAACCGTCAGCGTGGGGCGCGTACTGGTGCCTTTGCCATTCAGTTCAAAACCGCTCCCCTGAATGGGATACGGCTGATACTGTCGCCCCTGCCAGGTGACCGGCTCACCTTTTTCGTTCTGCTCATTACAGAAAAAATAACGTTCTCCACCGACCTCTGTCAGGTCGATTTCCCAGAGCACCACGCTGGCCGACTGCTCCGCACGGGTGCATTCATTCAGTGTTTCCTGCCGGATATCCTGCATCAGTTCACCACCTGTTCAAACTCTGCGCTGAACTCAACACGCAGCATACTGACCCGCGACGACCATTTTGCGCAGGTCACCTTTATCTGCCGCCACTCATAAGGCGGCGTCCACAGAAAGGATTTCCAGCCCCCGTGCTCTTCCAGAAACGACTCCAGTACCGTGGCCTCCTCACGGGGGACAGAAAGCGTCACGCTGTACGTTTTCAGGTTGGCATTCAGCCCGGCAGGCGCTCGCTGAGAATAGCCATCACCAAAGCGCACCTTTCTTACAGAAGGGACCGAAGCCACACCCATACCGGGTTTCACTTTCCAGCGGAAGGTCTTCATCGTCCACCTCCGGAGAACAGGCCACCATCACGCATCTGCCCGGTCACAACATCCATTGCCGCCTTACGGGCTACGTCATAAACAGCCTTCAGCGCCTGTGGCCCTATCTGACCGTTCGTGCCGTCGTTGTTAATCACCACATGGTTATTCTGCTCAAACGTCCCGGACGCCTGCGACCGACTGTCCGCCATGCTGCCCGGTGTACCGACATAACCGCCGGTGGCATAGCCGCGCATCAGCCGGTAAAGATTCCCCACGCCAATCCGGCTGGTTGCCTCCTTCGTGAAGACAAATTCACCACGGTGAACAATCCCCGCTGGCTCATATTTGCCGCCGGTTCCCGTAAATCCTCCGGTTGCAAAATGGAATTTCGCCGCAGCGGCCTGAATGGCTGTACCGCCTGACGCGGATGCACCGCCAATGACACTGCCGACACTCCCGACGATCCCCACCATTGCCTGCTTAAGCAGAATTTCTGTCATCATGGACAGCACGGAACGGGTGAAGCTGCGCCAGTTCTGTTCACTGCCGGTCAGCATCGCCGCCATATTCTGTGCAATACCATCAAAGGTCTGCGTGGCTGCACTTTTAACCTGCGACATACTGTCCGTGGCGCTCTCTTCCCACTCACTCCAGCCTGACCTGAGGCCTGCCATCCAGCTCCCGCGAAGCTGGTCTTCAGCCGCCCAGGTCTTTTTCTGCTCTGACATGACACTATTCAGCGCCAGCGGATTATCGCCATACTGTTCCTTCAGGCGCTGTTCCGTGGCGTCCCGCGCTGCCTGCCGGTCAGTCAGCCCCCGGTTTTTCGCCTCAATGGCTGCCCGTTTTGCCCGTTGCTGCTGTGCGAATTTATCCGCCTGCTGCGCCAGCGCGTTCAGGTGCTCCTGATACGTGACCTTATCGCCAAGTGCAGCCAGCTGGCGTTTGTACTCCAGCGTCTCATCTTTATGCGCCAGCAGGGATTTCTCCTGTGCGGACAGCTGGCGACGTTGCGCCGCCTCCTCCAGTACCGCGAACTGACTTTCCGCCTTCCACAAATCCCGGCGCTGCTGGCTGATTTTCTCATTCGCTCCGGCATGCTTCTCCAGTGTCCGGAGTTCTGCCTGAAGCGTCAGCAGGGCAGCATGAGCACTGTCTTCCTGACGATCGCCCGCAGACACTTTCACGCCGGACTGCTTCGGCTTTTTCAGCGTCGCTTCATAGTCCTTTTTCGCCGCCGCCATCAGCGTGTTGTAATCTGCCTGCAGGATTTTTCCGTCTTTCAGTGCCTTATTCAGTTCCTCCTGGCGGGCGGTATATTTCTCCAGCGGTGTCTGCAGGCGTTCGTAAGCCTTCTGCGCCTCTTCGGTATATTTCAGCCGTGATGCCTCAGACTCGGCCCGATCTTTTGCTGCCATCTCACTGGCCTTTTCAAGATCTGCCTGCAACGTGGCGGCTGAAAGCCCAAGTCGCGCATTCTCTCTCTTCTCCCATGCCCCCCGGAGATTGGCAAGAAATGCTGACGTTTTACCGCGCCGGTGGCTTCGGCTCTGATACCACTGCCATTTTTTATCCGCTTCATCAAAAGCCTTTTCAGCTTTGGCGAGCATATCTGCAGATGAGTCCGGGCGACCAATATCCAGCACCGCATCCCACATGGATTTGAATGCCTGTGCAGTCTTGTCTGCCCAGGTCTCCAGCGTACCCATGTTATCTTTCAGTTTACGGGTCTGGTCATCAAACCCTTTCGTTGCGGCCTCGTTCGCCGCCTGCAATGCCCCGGCCCCATCGCCGGAACGCTGCAACTGAGCAACATACGCAATCTGTTCCGCCGTCACGTTATGGAACTGGCGCGCCATCGCCGTCAACCCAGACGTCGGGTCAGTGGTCAGCTTCCCGAAGGCTTCAGCGACCTTGTCCACCTCCACGCCGGATGCAGAGGAGAAACGCGCCACACTCTGGCTGATTGCCTCAAACTGCTCACCACCACGCACACCGGCATTCACCAGCGCCGTCAGTGACTCGCTGGTCTGGTTAAACGTCAGCCCTGCCGCCTGCCCGGCTCTGGACAGGACCAGCATACGATCTGCCGTCAGTCCTGCCTGATTACCGGAAAGGACCAGCGTTTTGTTGAAATCGGACAGGGTTGAGTTGCCCTGATACCAGGCATACGCCAGCGCACCGGTCGCCACCGCCAGCGAGGTGGCCCCGACCATCGGCAGGGTGATCGCACCGGCAAGCCCCCTGAACATGGGGATCATCCCGCCGAAGGAGTCCTTCACCTGACCACCCTGTTGCAGCAGGATCAGCCACGGACTTTGCCCGCCTGCAAGCTGCGTGGCCACGTCGGTGAACTGTGCAGGCAGCATACGCATGGCGGCTTTATACTGCCCGACGGAAATCCCCGCTTTCTGTGCAGCCAGCGCCTGTCGGCTCAGCGACTGTTCAACGACTGCCGCTGTTTTTTTCGCATCACTTTCCGTACCGGAAAAATGACGCCTGACTCTGGCCATCTGCTCGTCAAACCTGGCCGCATCCAGACTTAAATCAACGACCAGATCGCCTACCGGTTCAGCCATACCGGACTCCTCCTGCGATCCCTTCTGATACTGTCATCAGCATTACGTCATCCTCCGTCATGCCCGCCATATCCGGGGAAGCGGGGATAACTTCATTTCCGTCCGGGGCAAAGCGGACGCCTCCGGCAAGCCCTGCCGCTTTCTGCATCAGCACATCATCTTCAGGCTCTTCGTCAGCCTCGCGCCGGTTCAGCAGACTGAAATCCAGCGGATGCATATCCGGATCGCTGAAAAACAGGCTGAGTACGGTGTACGTCAGCCCGGAAAAGTGCATATCCAGCAGAACATCATGAAAATAATGGGTACTGTAAAAGCGGTGCCAGTCGGCATACTCCGTGGATGACATCCCGGCAAGCATGGCGCGCCAGTCGGGTCGCCCCATCTCACGCGCCAGTTTCAGGGCAAAACTCAGCTCACCGTCGAACACTTTCCCGCAGAAACAGGCTCTGCGGGCCCGGCGTCATCTGCCTGTTCAGGTGCATCATTCACAACAAACTCAGACATACCGGACAGACGCATTACCACATTTTCAGCCTGAGCAATTGCCTCTGTGGGCCAGGTGGTAAGCACTTCCTGCTCAATTTGTTTAACGGCTTCATTCATGGACGGCATCTTTGTCTTCTGCGGATGGCTATGCCACAGGGACATCGCCACCAGAAAAGCACCGGTTCTGACGAGATCTTCCACGCTCACCTGTCGATTGAGACTGGATCCCGCCTGTTCTGCCTGTCGTTTCAGCAGGGCGAGATGCTCAATTCGCTGCAGGGCTGACAGTTCAGAAAGCGTGACGCTCACACCGTTATATTCAAATGATTCGGTTTTCAGGAACATCGCTGACTCTCCGGATTAACTGGCGGTGACGTTGATTTCTGCAACCGCAGCAAACTCACCATTACCAGATACGACCGGAATGTTGACCTTGCCTGCAGCAACACCTTTCACGGTGATGGTCATACCACTGACCGACACAGTGGCTTTTGTTTTATCCGCAGACACCGCACGGAAGCTCTTGTCGGTTGCGCCTTCCGGCTGGAATGCCACGGTCAGCGTGATGCTCCGCCCTTTCACCACCGAAGTGCTGGCAGGCGTCACGGTCATGCCGGTTGCCGCTGTTACCGTGCTGCGATCTTCTGCCATCGACGGGCGTCCCACGTTGGTGACTTTCACCGTGCGGGTGATCACTTCCTTCGCCGTCACCGCCTTACCGATACTGCTGACCCAGCCGCGGAACACATCGACCGTGCCGTTCGGGAAGCGGATTTTATAGGCACGGGTATCCCCTTTATTAAACCACGCCAGCAGCACCTGCTGCCCCTGCTCTCCGGGCATCCACGCCAGCGTGAAGCTGGTATCTCCGGCAGATTTCTGCCCCTGCCCGGTCGCAGTCCAGTCCGCATCTTCATCATCGAGATAGCTGTCGTCATAGGACTCAGCGGTCAGTTCGCCGGGCGTCAGGTCTTTAACTTTTGCCAGACGCGACCAGTCAACGTCTGAAAGCGGATTCGCATAAGGGTCACCGCTCCCCTTATAAACCCACAGGGTGGTCCCGGCCCCTTTCACCGGCATTACTGGATTTGGTACAGGCATATCGTCCTCACATTTCATAGGTAATGACATAAGTCAGATCGGCTGAACTCCACAGGCCCGCATCATCGTCGCGCCGGTAGTCATAGCCACTGGCCACCATACTGGTGATCAAATCTGACAGTGCCGGGACATCGCTCATCACCGGATAAATCCGGGACTCCATCCACGAATCCAGCTCTGAATCCGGCACCTGAGCAGGCAGGAAAACTTCAATATGCAGCTCCGCCTGCCAGGTATCACTGTCCAGCTCTTCGCCCGTGTATTCAGCGCCGGTGAGATAAACGGCAATTGCCGGAAAATCCGCCTCATCAAAAACAGCGGGGCGACCATCAAAAAGCGTCGCCCCGGTGTCATGCTTCTCCAGTGCATCCAGTACGGCTGCACGGAGTTCAGTATGTTTCATCGCTTTATTACCATTCTCAGTTGATGCTGCAGCGCATAGCCCAGCTCTTTCGGAAGACGTTCACGCCGTATCCGTTCAATATTCTGTTTAAACGCCGTGGTAAGCGGCACCGCCATCGGGATTTTCACCACATCAATGGGGTAACGGTTTTTCCCGGCCACACGCTGCATGACATGCCACCGGCCATTTTTCAGTTGCTGAATAAACGCGCCGGGAATACGACGGTTTCCCACCACAAGCACGCTGCCGCCACCTTTCAGGGATGAACGCTGCCCCTTTTTACGACGTCTGCGGCGGGAAAGGACAACCCGCGCGTTACCCAGCTTGATTACGGGCAAATCCCCCCGGTTAACCCTGATTCTGGCCTGCGGATTTTTGACCGTGGCCCTTTTCAGCCTGGCCCTTTCCTTTACCAGTTTCCGGCGTACCTTTGTCTCACGGGCAACCTGTGACGCAGACTGCGATATCGCGGATGACGCAACGCGGTTAATGGCCATTGCGGCGGCACCAGGCACCGCCGTTTTGCTGATACGGCTGAGGTTTTCAACGGCCTGCTCAAGACCTTTTATGGCCATACATCCCCCTTTCAGCGGCGACGGTTAACGGCAGGCGGCACGCCACGCCCAAGCCAGAGATGACAGCTTCCGCCATCATCCGGCGAAATCCGGTCCACCCAGAAGTTTTCCTCGCCGATGGTCAGTGTGTCTCCACGCCGCAGCTGCCGCACATCATCAGTCCGGACAAACAGGGACGGGCTGGAGCCTTCAACGCGCACCCCCTGTCCGGCATAGCTGATATTTTCAGGGTCATCAAAAACACCACGTATCACAGCACCGGACAGCTCACCGGATGTCATGGTGGCTGACGTTCCCATGTACCCGCGTATCGTTTCATCGGCGCGGGCAATGGCAGCATCGAACAGGTTATCGGAATCAGCCACAGCGCCTCCCGTTATTGCATTCTGGCCAGGCCATGTTCTGTCATTTCGGCTGCCACACCGGCAGAGACACGAAACGCCGTTCCCGGCAGCACAAATGCCACAGGCTCATCCCGCGTGGCGTGAAGTGCATCAGTATGCAGCGTCACCAGTGCCACGACCGTGACCAGAGCAGCCGTATCAATCACGGTATCCGGCTGCGCTGATACCACCTCATTTTCATGTCCGGTCAGCGCATTTTCCGGGCTGACAGATGTGTCCTGACCGGCAGCGTCATCCGTGTCATCAAGCTCCTCTTCCAGCTCTGCCACACGGAGCACCAGTTCTTCTTTCGTCCCCGTCAGGCTGACATCACGGTTCAGTTGCTCACCCAGCACCTGAAGACGGGCAATCAGTTCATCTTTCGTCATGGACTCCTCCACAGAGAGAAAATGGCCCCGAAGGGCCATGATTACGCCAGTTGTACGGACACGAACGCATCAGGATCAGCCAGCAGCATCAGCGGTGCTGACTGAATCATGGTGAACTCACGCGCCGGATCGCCGGTGGTCACCCAGTTTTTCGGGTAGCGGGCAGAGGCGTTAATACCTTCGCGCTGTGCGTCCGCATCCTGAATGCAGCCATAGGTGCGCAGACCGCGTGCCTGAGTGTTCCCCAGCACCATCGTGTTGTCCGGCAGGAAGTTCTTTTTGACGTCGTTTTCCACGTACTGTCCGGAATACACGACGATCGCCGTATCGCCATACATCCCCTTATAGGACACCGCTTCGCCCAGGTCTTTTACCGCTGTCTCCAGCTCGGAATTAGAGCCGCGACGGGTATCCAGCTTCTCCTTGACGGCTTTGAAGGAACGGAACAGCGCCCAGCCTTTCGGATCAAACACGATGATATTCACCACGCCGCTGGCGTTCAGCGCGTAGGCTTCGATATCGTCGGTCGGGTCATACGTGGACTTGTCACGCTTGCTCCACTCCGTGCCGCCGGACTGCGTGATGTTGTTCGCCGCACTGCGGCCCATATCCACCTCAACCGGATCGAAGGCTTCACCGGTCATGGTGTATTTGCCCTTGAGCACGGCAGAAACTGCCTGCATCTCTTCGACCTGAGCAATGGCCAGCTCTTCGTCACGCATGTTCTGCAGGATGATGCGACGGCGGCGGTAAGCCGGGTCCGCCAGATTCTGCGGATCTTCATCCGGCAGGCGACGCAGGGTCATCTGCGGATTCACCTCATGCTTCGGCTTGACATAACCCGGCGTAAATTCAGAGGTGGAGCCGCCACGGGAACGGATAACCTCACCGGAAACAATTGGCGAAACGTACAGCGCCATGTTTACCAGTCCAGGAATTTGTGAGAGATAGACTTTCTCCGTGGTGAAGGGATAGCTCTCACGGAAAAAGAGACGCAGAAACAGCGGATCAAACTTAAATTTCTGCTCATTTGCCGCCAGCAGCTGGGCGGTTGTGTACATCGACATAAAAAAATCCCGTAAAAAAAGCCGCACAGGCGGCCTTTAGTGATGAAGGGTCAGGTTAAACGATGCTGATTGCCGTTCCGGCAAACGCGGTCCGTTTTTTCGTCTCGTCGCTGGCAGCCTCCGGCCAGAGCACATCCTCATAACGGAACGTGCCGGACTTGTAGAACGTCAGTGTGGTGCTGGTCTGGTCAGCAGCAACTGCAAGAATGCCAACGGCAGCACCGTCGGTGGTGCCATCCCACGCAACCAGCTTACGGGTGGAGGTGTCCAGCATCAGCGGGGTCATTGCAGGCGCTTTCGCACTCAACCCGCCGGGCGCGGTTGCGGTATGAGCCGGGTCACTGTTGCCCAGCGGCTGGTAATGGGTAAAGGTTTCTTTGCTCGTCATAAACATCCCTTACACTGGTGTGTTCAGCAAATCGTTAACGGCATCAGATGCCGGGTTACCTGCAGCCAGCGGTGCCGGTGCCCCCTGCATCAGACGATCCAGCGCAGTGTCACTGCGCGCCTGTGCACTCTGTGGTGCTGCGGCCAGAATACGGCGGGCCGTTTCCACGGTCATACCGGGGGTTTCGGCCAGCACGCATGCCTGTTCTTCGCGTCCGTGAGCCTCCTCACAGTTGAGGATCCCCATAATGCGACTGTTTTCTGCCGCAATAGCTGCGGTGATCTGCGCGTTCACGTCCGGCTGCGCAGCGCTGGCGTTCTCGCCCTCCGTCGCTTGCACCACGCCAGTAACGTCAGCCTGCGAAGCAGTGGCTGAAACAGTTGTTGATTGAGTCTCTTTGGTCATTCGCCCTCCTGAGAGACGGGATTTACGTGCATCCAGTGCATCACGCATGACGGTGATCGCATCGGTACTGTTCACAAGTTCATCAGCCAGTCCGGCATCAATGGCCTCCTGACCGCTGTACACTGCAGCCTCGGTATCCAGCACAGCCTGCACGGACAGGCCGGTATATGCCGACACCTTCTGTGCAAACATCCGGCGGGTTGCATCCATCCGGGACTGCAGTGTTTCCCGGACATCATCCGGTAGATGGCTGTAGGGGTTGCCATCCACCTTATGGCTGCCGCTGTAAATCAGCGTGATTTCCACGCCCTGTTTCTCCAGCGCAGCACCGTAATTACTGTGAGCCATCATGACGCCGATGGAGCCTGTCCGGGCGGTCTGCGTGACCAGACGCCGGGAGGCGGCGCTGGCAAGCAGCTGACCTGCACTGCAGTTCATGTCGTTGGCCAGCGCCCATACCGGTTTTATGTCTCGCACACGGGCGATGATGTCAGCACAGTCAAATGCTCCCGCCACCATCCCGCACGGTGTGTCCATATCCAGCAGAATGCCGTCCACCATCGGATCGCTGGCAGCCTGTTGCAGACGGGCGATAATGCCGTTGTAACCGGTCATCCCCGAATACGGCTGCAGCGCCCGCGTCCGGCTGACCAGCGTGCCGGACACCGGCAGCACGGCGATGCCGTTCATGACCTGATAACTGCGGGCCTGTCGTGGTCCGTCATCATCAACGGATAACGCCAGCGCCGCGGGTGCCTCTCCGGCAGTCAGGCTGTCGCCGGACACCGCATCCGTCAGGCGGCTGATCCCAAGCTGGCCTGCAAGCGCACAAAAGAAAACCCGCGCATAGGCGGGTTCAAGCATCAGCGGCTCATTAAAGGCCATACTGGCAATATGCGGGAGATTACGCAGCTCTGCTGTCACTCTTCTCCTCCTCTGTTGATTGTCGCAGTCCGGATTCAAATGCCGCAGCCGCCCAGGCGGGCGGTTTAAGACCGGCTGCGCGGCGCTCCATCGTTTCACGGACCTGCTGGGCAAAAATTTCCTGATAGTCGTCACCGCGTTTCGCGCACTCTTTCTCGTAGGTGCTCAGTCCGGCTTCTATCAGCATCACCGCTTCCTGAACTTCTTTCAGACCATCGATGGCCATACGACCGGAGCCTATCCAGTCGCAGTTCCCCCAGGCACTGCGGGCTTCCTGAAAACTGAAGCGCGCTTTTGAAGGTAACGTCACCACGCGGCGAACGATGGCCTCTTCCAGCCAGCACAGAAACATCTGGCTCGCCTGACGGGATGCGACGAATTTTCGCCGCCCCATAAAGTACGCCCACGACTCGTTCGCACTGGCCCGTGCCGTGGAGTAGCTCATCTGGGCGTAATTCCGGGAAAGCTGCTCATACGAGACACCCAGCCCGGCAGCAATATACCGCAACAGTGACTGCTCAAACACGGAGTAGCCGTTATCCGTGTCCTGAGCCGTCTGCAGGTTCAGTGAGTCCCCCGGCATCAGGTGCGGCACTTTTGCGCCTCCCAGCCGGACCGGTGCTGCGGCGTAATACGCGGCAATTTCACCAATCCAGCCAGTCAGCCTTTCCCGCTGCTCCTGACTGTTCGCGCCCAGAATAAAATCCATCGCTGACTGCGTATCCAGCTCACTCTCAATGGTGGCGGCATACATCGCCTTCACAATGGCGCTCTGCAGCTGCGTGTTCTGCAGCGTGTCGAGCATCTTCATCTGCTCCATCACGCTGTAAAACACATTTGCACCGCGGGTCTGCCCGTCCTCCACGGGTTCAAAAACGTGAATGAACGAGGCGCGCCCGCCGGGTAACTCACGGGGTATCCATGTCCATTTCTGCGGCATCCAGCCAGGATACCCGTCCTCGCTGACGTAATATCCCAGCGCCGCGCCGCTGTCATTAATCTGCACACCGGCACGGCAGTTCCGGCTGTCGCCGGTATTGTTCGGGTTGCTGATGCGCTTCGGGCTGACCATCCGGAACTGTGTCCGGAAAAGCCGCGACGAACTGGTATCCCAGGTGGCCTGAACGAACAGTTCACCGTTAAAGGCGTGCATGGCCACACCTTCCCGAATCATCATGGTAAACGTGCGTTTTCGCTCAACGTCAATGCAGCAGCAGTCATCCTCGGCAAACTCTTTCCATGCCGCTTCAACCTCGCGGGAAAAGGCACGGGCTTCTTCCTCCCCGATGCCCAGATAACGCCAGCTTGGGCGATGACTGAGCCGGAAAAAAGACCCGACGATATGATCCTGATGCAGCTGGATGGCGTTGGCGGCATAGCCGTTATTGCGTACCAGATCGTCTGCGCGGGCATTGCCACGGGTAAAGTTGGGCAGCAGGGCTGCATCCACACTTTCACTCGGTGGGTTCCACGCCCGCAACTGCCCACCAAATCCGCTGCCACCGCCGTGATAACCGGCATATTCGCGCAGCGATGTCATGCCGTCCGGCCCCAGAAGGGTGGGAATGGTGGGCGTTTTCATACATAAAATCCTGCAGGTCCCCTGCGTCGCTGTGTCATGCCGGTCTGCACTTCCAGCTCTGCAATATATTTTTTCAGGTCAGACACGGAAGTGGCCGTAAACTCCACCCTTCGTCCGTCTTTCTGTACTGTTGCCACCCGTTTACCTGTCATCAGGTCATGCAGTGCCGCACGGGCAGCGGCAAGTTCTTCCTGTCGCGTCATTCATCCTCTCCGGATAAGGCACGGGCGTAATCTGCCAGTGTTTTCTTGTTGGTTGCTGCACCATCTTCTTCCTGCAGGCTCGCCAGCAGTGCACTGAGATCCAGCTGCCAGCGGGAAATACTGATGCGCAGCGCCGCCAGCGCATAAACGAAGCAGTCGAGCGCCTCATTGCGTCGCTTTTTGCTGTCCCACAGTATTTTTTTCCTGCCATCCACCCATTTTTCGACCTGCTCTTCAGCCGTCAGCTGCTGCGCTTCGGTCAGATCAAAAATATCCGGGTTATTCGGGAAGTGAACGGCACCGGGAAGCGGTTCATCCCCTTCCGGCGTCAGTGTGAAGCGGTTATAAATCTGCTCTTTCGCGGTATCCGTACCGATTTCGGTAAGGTAAACCCCGTTTTTGTTTCGCTTACGTGGCATGCTGGCCACCGGCTTACCGTAGACGGATGCCCCTTTAATGGGGATCACCCGGAACAGCCCATGCTTTTTCGAGCGTTCATACACAATGGTCGGGTCAATCCCGCCAATATCCCAGCAGATACGGGATACCGACATTTCTGCACCATTCCGGCGGGTATAGGTTTTATTGATGGCCTCATCCACACGCAGCAGCGTCTGTTCATCATCGTGGCGGCCCATAATAATCTGCCGGTCAATCAGCCAGCTTTCCTCACCCGGCCCCCATCCCCATACGCGCATTTCGTAGCGGTCCAGCTGGGAGTCGATACCGGCGGTCAGGTAAGCCACACGGTCAGGAACGGGCGCTGAATAATGCTCTTTCCGCTCTGCCATCACTTCAGCATCCGGACGTTCGCCGATTTTCGCTTCCCATGTCTCACCGAGCGTGGTGTTCACGAAGGTTTTACGTTTTCCCGTATCCCCTTTCGTCTTCATCCAGTCTTTGACAATCTGCACCCAGGTGGTGAACGGGCTGTACGCCGTCCAGATGTGGAAAGTCACGCTGTCCGGCGGCTCAATCTCTTCACCGGATGACGAAAACCAGAGAATGCCATCACGGGTCCAGATCCCGGTCTTTTCGCAGATATAACGGGCATCAGTGAAATCCAGCTCCTGCTGGCGGATGACGCAGGCATTATGCTCGCAGAGATAAAACACGCTGGAGGGATCATCCGGCGTCCATTTGAGGCCAAACGGCGTCTCTTTGTCGCCAAATTTAAGGTACTGCTCCTCCCCGCAGTGCGGGCAGGCAACATGAAAACGCATAAAATGCGGGGATTCACTGGCAGCACGCTCAATCTGGCAGGTGCCTCTCACTTTGGGCGTGGAGCCACGGATGGACTTTGGCCAGACCGAGCCTTCAATACGCTTGTCGCCCAGGAACGTCGGAGAGCCTTCCTGTTCAATATCATCATCAAAGGCAGCAAGTTCATCATAACCCGCCACATCCACTGACTTTTCACGGTAGTTTTTTGCCGCTTTACCGCCCAGGCACCAGAAGCCACGCCCATTGGTGAAACGCTTCATGGTGAGCGTGTTATCCCGGTGCTTTTTGCCATACCACGGGGCCAGCGCCAGCAACGACGGAATATCACGGATGGTCGGCTCAACGTGGGTTTTCATGAAGTTTTCGGCATCGCCATCCGTCGGCAACCAGATAAGGGTGTTGCGCTGCTTATGCTCTATGAAGTAGGCATAAACACCCAACAGCATTTTGGAATAACCGACACGGGCAGACTTCACCACATTTACCTCGCGGATGTAGTCGCTGCCCATCGCATTCATGATGGCCCGCTGAAAGGGCAGTGTTTCCCAGCGCCCTTCCTGGTATGCGGATTCTTTCGGGAGATAGTAATTGGCATCCGCCCATTCAACGGCGGTCTGTGGCTCCGGCCTGAACAGGGCACGAAGCCCGGCGCGGACAAAATGCCGCAGCCTGTCAACCTGACTGTTCGATATATTCACTCAGCAACCCCGGTATCAGTTCATCCAGCGCGGCTGCTTTGTTCATGGCTTTGATGATATCCCGTTTCAGGAAATCAATATGCCGGTTATCCAGCTCAGGAAAACGTCGCTGCACCGACAGAGGAATACCGTCGAGAATACTGGATATTTCCCTTGCTATACGCGACAGCACGAAAGTACAGAATGCGGTTTCCACCACTTCAGCCGATTCTTTGGCATTTTTCAGTTCTTGCGCCGTCGCCTGAGCACGAGTCAGGCGATGGCGCTCAAATTCAAGTGTTCCGGGGTGAAGATCTGCCTCGCTGGCCAGCCGTAATTCTTCAACCTCCCGGCGCAGCTTTTCGTTCTCAATTTCAGCATCCCTTTCGGCATACCATTTTATGACGGCGGCAGAGTCATAAAGCACCTCATTACCCTTTCCACCGCCTCGCAGAACGGGCATTCCCTGCTCCTGCCAGTTCTGAATGGTACGGATACTCGCACCGAAAATGTCAGCCAGCTGCTTTTTGTTGACTTCCATTGTTCATTCCACGGACAAAAACAGAGAAAGGAAACGACAGAGGCCAAAAGGCCTGTTTTCAGCACCTGTCGTTTCCTTTCTTTTCAGGGGGTGTTTTAAATAAAAACATTAAGTTACGGAGAAGAAGAACGGAAACGCCTTAAACCGGAAAATTTTCATAAATAGCGAAAACCCGCGCGCCTTCCGCCCCGTAGCCTGCCGGATCGCCGGAAAGGACCCGCAGGCGTTCTGGTTTATTCGCAATGAATTCAATGTCTGACAGACCAGCGTCGTGCGACCACGGTCGCACGCTCCTGAATACACGTCCTGTTTCTTCCCCCCCCCGCACAGGACTGGCGAGCATGAGGGACAACCCCGCGAACCATAACCGCGCTGATGACAGGACTGGCCCGACTTGTATTGCTTCCAGCCTTCGCTTTTGTGGCTTTTGCAATAGCCTGACGGATCTGTGGTGGTATTGCGGTAGCCGCGAACACGGCAGGTTTTTGGGGTTCGTGGGGGCATATGTACTCCAATGAAGAAGCCACCAACATAGCCTCCTCCATTCATCGTGAAACTATTTTCATCTACCCAGTAATGAATTCTTTGAAGAGTTGTGATCAATACAACTCGCTAATGGAGAGGCTTGTCTCACACGTGAGACAAGCCTCCTGTTTGATTTACTGGACACTATAGAAGGACAGAATGCCTTCCTCACTCGAATAACATCAATTAAGGAGGTTCAACATGTTTCATTCCACAAGTCATCAGGCTGTAATTATGGCAGCATCAGTTTGTGCCCCAGACCTTTTCCGCTTCACTTTGAGCCTGATTCATTTCTACCTGACCGGCTCGCCTCTATCTTTCTAATCCCCGATTTATCCAAATTTCACTGCCATAATGCCGACATTCTCTGCCATTGTTGGCTCCATTTATCCGTTAAAAGGGATATCAGTTAAGTCATCCCGTGTAGGGTATAAGCCATTGTCGAGACCACTCATTGAATGGTCTCTGCAATAACCGATGTCTTTCCATCAGTCCGCCACCACAAAGAATCTTTTTTGCCATAAGGCTGGAGGTTCATCTTTCAGTGGCTGCCAGTGTTATTTCCCCACTTACTGGCTTGGGTTGTTTCGCGGTACTGCCGTAATGTACAAACTGGATTAACCTGCGAAATCACACCATTCCGGGCAAATACATTTGCACTTCATTTGCCGCTCTCTCACGTGCAACATGAAGCAATCTTTTTCGCCCACCAACGCCCCACTTAGCCATTTGGCTTGCGCACTGGCTTATCGCTTTGGTTTCAGTATTGATGATGTGATCGATTCTATTCAGACGGGACATTGCGCCAACGCCGAGACGGACAACCGTTTTGAAAACTTCATAAACTTCGATTTCAAATTCCGGCTTAATCCATGCTGCATATCTGATTGCCAGAAGTTCAACACCCCACACACCTGGTTCTGCCCCACCTTTGATTATTTTAAGTGGCTGAATTTGCTCCAAAGTGCTTTTTTGCACTTTGGCTTCCAGTGCTTTTATGAAGCGTTTTATCTGCGCGCTACGCAAAAACTGGCTTGGGCGCTGTTGCTCTGTAGCCTCTCCATTTGCAACTGCTGCTGCATGGAGATCGTTTAAGTTGTAGCGTCCGTCCTCATCAACACGAACGGACACACCATTGACAATAACTGTTGGGTACTTCATCAGTGATTACCTTTTAGTGATGAACCTTGTCACACAGGATTCCGGCCCACAGAAAGGCACCGATAACCAAACCGGCATCCTCAAGGGTCATCCTGAAAGGTTCTGTGTTCATAAGTCGCGCGTGTGAAGCGCGTTTACTGCGGACATAAAAAAGCCCCGCATCGCGAGGCTCATTAAATGGACTTTGTGATTTGCAAAAAAATTATTTCAGGCATTGCGTCCTGATGTACTCCTGCAAGTAGTTAACCTGCGCGGTTATCCTGTCGATTCCACTTCGGAGACGGTAATAATTGAGTTCAGCATCTGCTGTAAGTCTTGGGATTTCTCCATCGCCCATGCTGCTGGCTCCGGTCGTTGACTTTGCACAGGTGGCGGCGACTTGCAGGCGCTTACGACCAGCAGAAACATCAGCACGGAGACTTTCGATAGTCGCGTTAGCATCAGCAAGCTCCTTTGTATATCTGGCGTCGAGTTCTGCTACATCACGTTGACGCTTCTGCATATCAGCGATGATGGATGTGGCTTTATCTCGCTGGTCTTTATAGGCGATGGCGTTATCACGGTAATGATTAACAGCCCATGACAGGCAGACGATGATGCAGATAACCAGAGCGGAGATAATCGCGGTTACTCTGTTCATTGCTGACCCCACAAACAGATTTCACGCTCAATCTCACGACGAGTCATGAGACCTTTCCATTGCTTACCGCCAGCATATGTCCAGCGACGTAGCTGATCACATGCGCCTTTGATATCGCCCTGGTTTATTTTGCGAAGAAGCGTCGATGTTCTGAAATTGCCAGCGCCCACGTTGTAAACGAACGAGTAAAGAGCGCCGCGCGTTGTTTCCGGTATATCAACTTTTATGTACGGGTTAATTTGTCTGGCGACCGTGGCAAGGTCTTTATTCAGGAGGGCTTTGCATTCTGCTTTGGTATACGTTTTACCGAGCATGATGTCTTTTCCTGTATGCCCGTGACATACAGTCCATACACCAACAATATCTTTGTATGGTATGTAGCTGACACCCTCCAGACCATCGTTACCACTTGAGCCAGTGATTAACACTGATGCTATAGCAATTGCTCCGCCACCAATAGCAGCAGCAACGGCTTTTCGTAATGATGGAGGCATTATTCACCTCTCGCAGCCTTGCGCTTATCTTCTTTAATCTTGAAATAAAGGTTTGTCAGGTACGTCAGCAAGCCAAATACCAAGCTACCCAGCACACCTATTGCTGCCCACTGTGAGGGCGTGACTTTATCGAGCAGCTGTAAAAACCAGTAGCCAGCACTGCCTGCGGAGGTGCCGTAGGCAATGCCCGTTGTTAACTTATCCATGGATTTCATAGCCTCACCTCCGCAAATAACGGATGGTGTACACGGTTCGGAACGAAGAGGAAAGGTATAGAAGTTACATTAGCGTAAGGCTTGAACATCTATTCAAAAAGAAAAACGCCAGCGATTATTCTGGCGTAGCTGAAAGCATCATACAATTATTAAATACGAAAATTACAAAATCATTAAAACGCATCACGTTACATCATGTCTTTTTCTAAAAAAAGTCTTGATGAATATTGATGGGGAGGAACACCAAAATATCTTCTGAAAACACTTACAAAATATGACGTGTTTTCATAACCGCATATCTCAGCAACTTTTCCAACAGAATATAAATTGTAGCTTAATAACCTTTCCGCCATCACCATTCGCTCTTCAAGAATTAACTTACTAAATGATAAGCCTTCGTGCTTTAATTTTCTTTTTAACAGACTTTCACTCAGATACAGTCTTGAAGATATATCACAAAGTCTCCATGCTGCAGATATATCCGTGTGAATAATAGCCTTAACTTTACTTCCTAAACTATTAAGACATCCAAATAAAAAACTTTGCACTATTTTCTCTGAAGATAAGATAGCAAGACATGCAAGTGATATTTGATTTCTAACAAAATCCACAGTTCTGCCATCACAATTCAAGCATGCAATCAAGTTCTTTAACAATGAAAAATCTTCACATTCCACCATCAAGTATGCCGGATAAAACCTTCTTACAGAAAAAGGTGAGAGTGTGTTGCTTTTAAAGAAATCATTAACTGTTTTCTCTTCAACATCTACGATCATTACATGATCTATATTTGATGAAAAAAAATCTTTTAAATTGTAATCAATGAGAACAGCACTTCCTTTTTTAAACAAAATATCTTCTTTACCAATTCGGACATCAAACGAGTTCAACACCAAAATGATAGAACATATGTATGGCATATTATCCACCTGATATCATTGGGGTTACACCAGGTAAGTATAGGTGGAAAATCAATATTCGCCAGTTCAACAATAAGGAAAATCTCATTGCATCACAAGTATAAAATTATGTATTTAACTCACAAAGACAAATTATTAAACCAATCTGTTATATTATATATAGCTGCGTGGAATCATAATATTATATATTTTGACTGGCATGTTTACCAACTTTAAGTTGCATCTCAATGGTTTCTTCAGCGTAAACAGAGTTTTTATACAAACTGACACTCTGGGTATCATAGTGTAGTTTTTACGATTGTAAATATCTTGCATGCAGGAACTCATCCTTTTGGATGATATCGCATACAATTAATTTACCATCAGTCTTAGAGCCAGTTCGTCCGGATAGGGAGCGAAGTAATTCTGTGTAAGCAAGTAATCATTAGGATACTCACCCAGATAATGCTTCAGCAGAGTCAACGGCGCAAGAAGAGGTAATGTGCCAGAACGATAGTTAAGTATAACCTCGCTCAACTCTTTACGCTGGCGTGTACTTAAGTAGTTACTAAAATACCCCTGTATATGCATCAGCACATTCGTGTGATTTTTACGTGATGCAGGTTTTCTGAGAATCGCCATCAGCTTATCACGATACACCTCAAAGTATGATTCAAGGTCCGCCCACTCGTGTATTGCAGCCACAAATGGTCCCATATCTTTATAGCCTGCCTGACTATGCGCCAACAACTGAAGCTTATAACGACTATGAAAAGCTAATAACTCTCTTCTTGATAATTTCTCCTTGTAAAGGTGATTGAGCTCATGCAAAGCAAAAACTCTTTCAACAAAATTCTCACGAAGCACTGGATCATGTAATCGCCCATCCTCTTCAACCGGTAGCCAGGAAAACTTTTCCATCAAAGTGCTCGTAAATAGTCCCACTCCATCTTTACGACCTCGATTACCATTTTCATCATAGACACGCACGCGCTCCATGCCACAGCTGGGAGATTTAGCACAAACCACAAACCCCGATACATCCTTTAATTTGTCCATATAAGAACGACTAAACTCTGTCATTCTCTCTGTCACATCCTCATTCTGGTCGTGGCTGAAACACATCCGTATATTTCCTTGCGTCGAGCGCACAAGACGTAGAGCAGGACGCGGAACTGGCAGCCCTATAGCCATTTCCGGACATACTGGTCTGAATGTTACCCATTCCACTAATTTGTCCATTAAAAAGTCAGCTCTTTTGTGACCACCATCAAAACGAACAGCAGAGCCGGCCAAACAACCGCTGATTCCAATCACAGGTTTTTTTATCATATTCTCCCCCTTGACTAATTCATTAACACATAAACTGTGTAGTGCACGGAATAAATTGCCTTTCTGGCGTCATCACTGACAATTTTTCTGTTATAGACTATTCCTAATATAGTATGAAAGTTCTTTAAGTGATCGGTCGTAATCATCTATCTTTCATACTTACTCTCAACTATCAAAAGTACAGGATTTATTATGAAGTTATGGCCTGTGTTGACTGGCATTGCACTCTCTTTCACTCTTATAGCATGTAAGGCCCCGACACCACCTAAAGGTGTGCAGCCGATTACAAATTTTGACGCCAACCGCTACCTCGGAAAATGGTATGAAATAGCTCGCCTCGAGAACCGGTTCGAACGTGGTCTGGAACAGGTCAGCGCTACCTATGGAAAACGGAACGACGGAGGGATTCGTGTACTTAACCGTGGATACGATCCAACGAAAAATAAATGGAGCGAGAGCGAAGGTAAAGCATACTTTACTGGAGATACTAAAACTGCAGCGTTGAAGGTTTCGTTTTTTGGCCCCTTCTATGGTGGCTATAATGTAATCAAACTGGATGATGAGTATAAGTATGCTCTTGTCAGTGGTCCGAACAGAGAATACCTATGGATTCTGGCAAGGACCCCAACTATTCCAGATAAAGTAAAAGCAGACTATGTGCGAACCGCTCAAAAGTTGGGATTCAATGTCAATGAATTATTATGGGTTAAACAATAAAATCCCTACCCGAAATAATACTTATTAGAAAAAAACCAGCCTTTGGGGAGGCTGGCTAAATCAGGAAACAAGCTGTTATATGATAATAACTACGTTGCGATTCCAACATTTAAAATGTTAGACTAATGAGAATCAGACAGCAACTTTTCCTTTAATTATTTCGAACAATCAGCATCCATCTCCAATCGGAGATCCAACACCATCAGCATACCCTCCACTACGCCCTCAGCTTTCTGGAGCATCCTGCCAACCCAACAATCAGATCGCCCATGCTTACGTGCAAGCGCCATAAAAGTCATGCCGCCGACATAATAGTCCACCAATAAATCATGCAAATCGCTGTTGTTCTTTTTCAGACGGGCCATGCACCCGCAAATGATCATCGCGTCATCGTCACAACATTGCGGGCGAGATTTTACTTTTGAAGGAATTAATCCCTTAAAACCGGCGGCAATGGACGACCAGGTCACATCTTCATGATTATTAGCCGCCCACGCTCCCCAACGCTCAAGAACCATCTGAATATCACGCATCAACTTACTCCACAAAACTCAGACCAGAACGCCAATTACAAGCAAAAATCAACAAAACAGTATTAGTTGATTGTTATCTCTGACTTCATACTCCTGCTCCTGTCAGTGTTTTGGCGTAATTCTTCAGTATTCGGTAATCGGTCAAAACAGAGCCGGGGAAACGATATAAGCGCAGACGCCCCCAGCGGTGGCGAAGAAGTTCTGCCATATTAAACTCAAACATCATTCATTCCCCATTTCGGTGATGGTCAGTTCCAGCCTCCCACCTTTGGTAACAGGCATCTTCACAACGCGGTAATCAACGACCTGAGCATCATCCAGCCAGAAACCTGCTTTAGTGAGTGCGTCAAAAGCGGCTTTTTGCAGATTATCCAGGTCACGGCGACGGCGATCCGGCATGTGGCACTCAATGCGGATTTTCACAGGCATAGCCAGGCCGATATCCAGCATTGCGTTTTTAATGATTCGGGCGACGTTATCGCGGTATGCCTGCCCCTCTGCGCTGACGTGCGTGCGCCCGCGATTATGGCGGTAATAGCGATTATTGCTCGGAGGCCAGGGTAATGTGATACTGTAGGTATTCACGCCTTAATAACCCCCTCTTTCAGCCAGATAACCTGTGTTCTCGCCATACCTTCCAGCGCGCATTCTTTTGCATATGCAGCATCGACAAAATGTGTGCGGCGGTCGATTTCGTCGTGGCAGGCAGAACATGCAATGGTGGCAATCAGGTCTGGCGGTTTGATACCGGTACCGCACAATCCAGCCAGCCGGATATGTGCCAGTACAGACGTTTCAGAATTGCCATTACATACGCCAGGGATTCTTACCTGGCATTCCCGACCACGCGCTGCTTTTCTCAAATCAGCCATGATTCCTCCTTGCTGCCAGTCGCAACCATTTTTTATCAACCAGGCTAGCGGTATATCCGAGCAGTGTTGGTATTTCGGATGGCTTCAGCTCAGGCTTACGCTTACGACGATTTGATACTCTGTAGATGTGTCCGTTCATGACACGAATAAGCGGTGTAGCCATTACGCCTCCTGCTTGTCGCGGAGCAGCTGGAACTCGCAGCTCTGCGGAATAGTCAGGTGGCAGCCAATATTCACCGCCCAGGCTTCAACCTTACACAGGAAGACATACATCTCTCCGGTATCAAGATCGGAGGTATGGCGTAACGACTGGATAGTGGTGATATCACCGGTTACGACATCAACCAGGTCTTTGGTTTCATAACCGAGATATGTGTGTTTGAGAGCATCTTTTACCCAAGCTGGAGTGGCGAACGTTTTACCCCTGCTGATGAGGTATTCACTGATTTCGCTGTACCACATGTGGCTGAGTGCATTCTGGGAAAGACTGCGTTTCTCACGCCACGGTTTAAGCACCATGCGAAAGCATTTGCCTTCCTCCAGATAAGGCTGGATCTGCTGACCGATAGCAGTGAAGTTACCACGATGCAATTTGATGCCGTCTTGTGGGAGGTTCACGCTTCACCTCCGCAGAGGTCAAACGCTGGATGCAAAAAATCGCAGGTGCATCTCTGCATCTGTGAAGGGAGAAGAGAGTTTGGATTGTATGTGCGCATAAACGTCCCCGTTTAGCGCAGAAGTCACCGGAGTTGTTCAAGCTCCAATGGCATGATTATGGCTGGTTGATTATTGGAAATCAAATGTGCTGAAAATTAGTCTGCCAAGTCTTCCTCAGTCGCAACTGGGTAATTCCAAATATCAAAAAAAGCTATAGCCTCCTGCCATTTGCTCCATAAGTTATCAAGTACTTGTGTAGGTTCCGTACTTTTAAAAACAGAATCAGCCGCATCACCGTTATGAACTTCCTCGTACAGTTCCATTATTAGCAGATTAACAAAGTACTGTTTCAACATTAATGCCTGATTACCTTCTTTCTGCTGGCTATCCTGCTTGATGATCTCCATCGCCCGTACTAGGCACCTGATGATATCCGCTGCATCATTAACGCTCCATTCAGATCCGCGCTTATCTTTAGCTGATGAATTGGCTCTCTCAGCGCAAGCCTTTAAAGACTCATAAAGGTAAACTCTATTTTGTAGCTGCAGCGCTTTTTTTGACGTGTACCAACTTGCAAGCGCCGACCCCGCTGCGGCTAATGTGCCAAACGCAGAAATGCCTGCTGCTATTGCACTTAAGTCGGCACTGTCAAAGTTCCACATCATCGTTACACCTTATATAAACACCCCTCAGTAATATCCAATAAGGTATGTGAACAATCAATATAATTTATATCCGTATCGGCACATAGCGATTTTAATGCTACTGATAATGGTATCTTTTAGATTATATCGTCCAGTTCCAGTACCCGTATTTTATGAAATGGACTCGCACATTACCAAAAAAAATGCCAGCACTTCCGTCATCGCAGAATGCTGGCAGTATTTCTAACTAGTGACTTTATTGCAACAGATTCTGACGGAAATATGGTAACACACGACTCCACTTATCATCCTGCCACGGTTGGAATTTTACATGCGCCGTTTCTCTGGCAAGGATTTCTCGCGCCCTGTTGAGTATCCGAGGATATTCTTGTTCGATTGAAGTGAATCTACCTGCTTCGCGATGCTCTGCGACCTGAAGAAGGGGCGTAACGTTCTGGCAGGCGGTTAACATCGTATCACTTGCTCGCCATAACCAGGCGAGTGTGCAAAGTTCGTTATCAGTGAATTGTTTTGTGATTGGGGATTGTTGAACTTCTCGATCGAGAATATCCAGAACCCAGCGGCGGAATTCTTTGGCCACAGGAGTACGAGCAAACATGGCGATCAAATGGGCTCCGCGAAGGCTAAATACTCGAGACTCCTGCATTCCACGAGGGGTGGTCACTTTGACCACCCTTGTCATCATATCTGTGAATTCATCTGAGTGCCGAGAGTAAATGCGCTGAACTGCTTTATCGTCCGCATATTCCAGTGCTAAACCAACTTCAGTGGCAGTAAGCCAAATTCTGTTATTGTGGCAAATCGGGGTAAACGTCGTTTTGTGGAATGCTAATTGAGTAGTCATAGTATCACCTCATCAGGTTAACCATCACCACCAACGACGCCAATCGACTGGTGGTGAACTGTGTAAGGTTGGCGTAACCGGCTACTCAAACCCGGCGCTTCCGAAGAAGCCCTCACACAGCCCACCATAATTTGGGCATAGCCGTGCTTAGCGCACAAAAAAACCGCTTAACGCGGTATGCGTTGAGTAGTATCCCGGGACGCCAATCCCGTGTGCCGATTTTGCGGCAACGCACAGAATATAGCGCCGGATAAATCATGTCGTCAACCCCAGTAAATGGACACCATGATGATCACAGCCATAGCTGCTACAACAGTTACAACTACCTCAGGCCAAAACATAACGATTTCCATATCACCTTTAGCCGCCAGACGAATAGAGACTCCCAATTCTGGCTGTCGAAGTAAAACACCGAATGTAAAAAATCGTAGGTGCATTTCTGCATCTGTGAATGGAGATGAGAGTTTGGATTGTGTGTGCGCATAAACGTCCCCGTTTAGCGCAGAAGTCACCGGAGTTTTTTAGGCTCCGATGACATGATTATGGCGGGTTGATTATGATGAATCAATTGGTTTTTATGTCAAATGAACACTAGATCCAAAGGAGGGTAACAATTATCATACCCAATGAGATTAATCTCATTATCAATAAGGAAATTTCATGAAATATTTCTCAACTGGTTTTTATGTTTCAAATTCCACATCTCTAGCTGAGATCTTTAATGAATGTTTCTCTTGGGTAAACGACTCACCACATACAACTTTTATTCCAGCACAATTAGTATGTGATTATAAAAGCGAGGAGCACTTCATAGAGTCTAAAAATGAAAGAATTGATATAATAACTTATAAAAACAAAGATACTAGTTTAGGCTGTTTTAGGTATTCGAAAATATCTGAGCCACACAAATGGGTAACAGATATTTCAATTAATAAAAATCTCAAAACTGATACCATGTGGATTCAGGTGGAATCTAGCGTTGTAAGCCAAGATGCAGCTTATCTAGCCCCACAACCCAAGAAACCATTGGTTGTTATGAGATTGATTGATAAATTTTCTGGTGGTCTTGATGATATTTTCAAGGTGTCAGTCGAACCTCATTCCTTAGATGATACTGATGAACATTTAAATATAGCAGCTAAAGTTATAAATGGTGAAACTGACAACAGACTACCAATAATATACGTTAGCTCCAAGTATTTTTTCAATGAACATGCTCACAATATCATCCCAGAACGCCTTGCAAGAAAGGTATGCGGATTAGCACATGTATTAATTGAGCCTAGCAATAGACTATTTTCTATTAAGCTAAAAAATGAGACAAATGCTAAAAATGCCTATGCTGGTGCTGTTGGTATCTATTGGCCACGAGGTCAAAATATCAGTTTTTATCGCCGTGGTGAGAAAACCGCAAAAGAATTTGAAGATGAGTTATTTGATGATGTTGTAAGAGCTACGACTACAATGGCTCCTGTCTCAGATAGTGGATGGAGTGAGATACAAACCAGAAAAACGAAAGATTCTATTAACTCACTCAAAGAAAGAGGAGAATACACACGCGAACTGATGGCGCTTTACGAAGCCGATAATGTTGCGAAAGATGACCAAATAGAAGATCTTAAGCATAAGATCTCCGCTTTAGAGCACAGAGTACGCACTCTTCAATCACAAGCTTCAGCCCAAGGAAGCATTGTGCTTAATGCAGGTGAAGAGACTGACTTTTTTGATGGAGAAATCAAAAATATAATTATTGACGCACTAAAAACTGCCATAAAAAACAAAAATGAATTTGGTAGAAGCTATCATATCTTATCATCCCTAATTGCCAATAATAAATACAATAAAGAAACCGAGAGTCGCCGCCAATTACTTAAAAGGACTTTAACAGGTTACAGAAGCATGGATAGCGCAACACAAAGAAGTTTAAAGGACTTAGGTTTTAGTGCGTCAAGCGATGGAAAACACTGGAAGTTAACATATAATGAAGACCCTCGATATTCCTATATTTTACCTAAAACAGGAAGTGACCACAGAGGTTCTTTAAATGCTATCTCGGATATAGCGAACATTATTTTCTAATAAATTTCAATAGCACTCACAAATGAGTGCTATTGTTGCCACTGAATTACTCTATTTAAATTCAACTTTTATCCCTTTGTTTAGCAGGGCATCAGAAACTGCCTTTTTTGTAACATTTATCCCTACAAGCAATGCTTTATGCATTGGTCCCTTAAAAATCTCTACTTCTTCTTCAGTGAGTTTAGGCAATGCAATATAAATAACATCTTTCATACTTACCCTAATCTGCTTATTTTTATAGCATGAGCTTCTTGTATGCTGACAATCGATATTTTCTTTATTTCCCAAAACATCATCCCCTTTATAATTCAGTTCCACACATCAATTATTTAGTTATCACGAATGTCGTAAAACTAAAATTAGTAACAATAATTGCTCATACCTACTCTCTTCCATATAAAGCCAACACCCGCTCATCGCGGCACTCTGGCGACACTCCTTGAAAATCAGGTTCGTGCTCACCTTTCCTTCCCGCTCCTCCCTGGTAGCGAACCGGTAATACACCGTTCGCCAGACCTTGCGATCAACGACCAGGATTCCTGCCCGTGCCATTTTGGCTGCTGCCTGATTGATGCTGGTTACAGTCACGCCTGTTGCCGCAGCTACATCCGGCGCGCAGAAAGTCCGGTGCGTTTTCAGGTAGTGAAGAATTGCCTCTTTGCCTGTCATACACTGGCTCCTTTCAGTCCGAACTTAGCTTTAATTTCTGCGATCTTCGCCAGAGCCTGAGCCCGGTTAAGTGGTCTACCGCCCATGACAGGAAGTTGTTTTACTGGTTCAGGTATCGCCTCACCACGATTAATTCGCGCGGTCATACAAGTCAGTTCATCGGCAGCCTTGCGCCGTAATTCCGCATCAGTCAGCGCATTGGCCCGCATGTTCTGATACAGGTTGGTAACCAACCAGTAGTGCGCGTTTGATTTCCATGGATAAGACTCTGCATCCGGATAAAGGCCACGCTTCCGGCAATACTCGTAAACCATATCAACCAGCTCGCTGGCGTTTGGCAGCCCAGCGGTAACGGATGCTTCTTCCCGGCACCAGGCGACAAACTGCCCGGGTGATGGCAGGAATGGTCGATTCTGCCGACGGGCTACGCGCATTCCAGCGTTAACCTGTTCCATTGTGGTGATCCCGTTTTCCCGAAAAGCCAGCACCCACTGGCGGCGGATTTCGTTCAGTTCATTCTGGTCACGGTTAGCCAGGCTCGCCGGGAAAGTTGCCAGTAACTGGCTGAACACACCGTTGATGATCTGCGCTACCTGCTGTACCTGTGGCTTTTCGTCGTACTGTTCCGGCATGTTGTTGGCGATCCGACGCATCTGCTCACGGTCAAAGTTAACCATCTGTGCGGCGATGTTTTTCATAGATCCACCCCGTAAATCCAGTCAGTGTTTGTCAGGTCGAGTTTTGGTTTGCCGACTGTCACGCCAGCCTGTTGCTTGTTCCGGTTGATTTCGAGCTGGGTCCACTTGTCGCGGAGTTTGGCCGGACTCAGCACGTTACCGGACCAGAAGTTGTCCTGGCAGGCCCAGCGGAACAGTACACACATGTCGCGGTGGTTACGTCCATCACGTTCACGCATCAGACGGATATCGTTAGCCCACCCTGCAAAATTCGGTTTTCTGGCTGATGGTGCGATGGTCTTCACCATGTCAAACATCCACTCTGCGGCGGTCAGGTCTTCTGCTGTCCCCCACTTGCTGCCGCTCTGAATTGCAGCATCTGGTTTCACCACAGGAAGATCGTTTTCTGGTTGGTCAGAGGATTCGTAAGCGTGCAGCAAGAACCGTATTGACGGGGATGTGTTATTCAGTCGGCAGTGCTACGCGCCAGGGGAGCAGTTCGCCGACCCGGTTTATCGGCCAGTCGGCTATGACGT
>NZ_JBJQJE010000030.1:0-41398 GCF_046487585.1 Escherichia sp. WS1265 | reverse complement strand
GCCGGGCGACAACATCAAAATGGTTGTTACCCTGATCCACCCGATCGCGATGGACGACGGTCTGCGTTTCGCAATCCGTGAAGGCGGCCGTACCGTTGGCGCGGGCGTTGTTGCTAAAGTTCTGGGCTAATTACACGTTAATTAGTTTCGAATTAAAAAGGGCGCTTCGGCGCCCTTTTTGCATTTGTTGACTGCATATCTTATTCGTACTGTCAGAACGAATAAATTATTCATATTTAAAATATCAATTCAATTTAATATTTAAAATATGAATATTTCTGTTTTTAAATGCTTCATTTGTCAGGCTTTTTTCTTATTTTTAATGCCGTGCTTTAATTCATATTGAAGGGTTCTCGTAAAACGTAAATAATTCCTGCGTAGGACTTTTGTTTTGCAGTTTTTACGTCACAAGGGATTATAATGAAATTAAATATATTTACCAAATCTATGATTGGTATGGGGCTGGTGTGTTCCGCTCTGCCAGCATTGGCAATGGAAGCATGGAATAACCAACAAGGTGGCAATAAATATCAGGTTATTTTCGATGGCAAAATTTATGAAAATGCCTGGTGGGTTTCTTCTACAAATTGCCCGGGAAAAGCGAAAGCAAATGATGCAACTAACCCGTGGCGTTTAAAGCGTACCGCGACAGCTGCTGAAATTAGTCAGTTTGGCAATACACTTTCCTGCGAAAAGAGCGGTAGCTCATCTTCTTCAACTTCGAATACGCCTGCATCCAATACGCCGGCTAATGGCGGTTCGGCTACACCAGCACAGGGCACTGTTCCGTCTAATTCTTCTGTAGTTGCCTGGAATAAACAGCAGGGCGGTCAGACCTGGTATGTCGTCTTTAATGGTGCGGTATATAAAAATGCCTGGTGGGTAGCCTCTTCTAACTGCCCGGGTGATGCGAAAGGCAATGATGCCAGCAACCCATGGCGTTATGTTCGTGCCGCTACGGCAACGGAAATCTCAGAAACCAGTAATCCACAGTCCTGTACTTCAGCACCACAGCCTGCACCGGATGTGAAACCGGCACCGGACGTTAAACCGGCTCCTGATGTTCAGCCAGCCCCAGCTGATAAGTCAAACGACAACTATGCTGTCGTAGCCTGGAAAGGTCAGGAAGGTTCTTCTACATTGTACGTTATCTACAACGGCAGCATTTATAAGAACGCCTGGTGGGTAGGCGCGGCAAATTGCCCAGGCGATGCGAAAGAAAACGATGCCAGCAACCCATGGCGTTATGTTCGCGCGGCAACAGCAACAGAAATCAGCCAGTATGGTAACCCAGGCTCCTGTTCCGTTAAGCCGGATAATAATGGCGATGCTGTGACTCCGGTTGATCCAACTCCGGAAACACCGGTAACTCCAGTTACTCCAACTCCGGATAATAACGAGTCATCAACACCAGCGGATAGCAGTAACGATTACTCACTGCAGGCGTGGAGTGGCCAGGAAGGTAGCGAAATTTACCATGTTATCTTCAATGGTAATATTTATCAGAATGCCTGGTGGGTTGGTTCTGAAGATTGCCCACGTGGCACTAGTGCAGAAAACTCCAATAACCCATGGCGTCTCGTGCGTACAGCTACCGCTGCGGAAATGAGTCAGTACGGTAACCCGACTACCTGTGAAATTGATAACGGCGGCGTCATTGTTGCGGATGGTTTCCAGGCCAGCAAAGCGTACAGCGCGGACAGCATCGTAGATTATAACGATGCACATTATAAAACTTCTGTCGATCAAGACGCATGGGGCTTTGTCCCAGGCGGTGATAACCCGTGGAAGAAATACGAACCGGCGAAAGCATGGTCCGCATCCACTGTGTACGTGAAAGGTGATCGCGTTGTTGTTGATGGGCAGGCTTATGAAGCGCTGTTCTGGACGCAAAGTGACAACCCTGCTCTGGTTGCGAACCAAAACGCCACCGGTAGCAATAGCCGCCCGTGGAAGCCGTTAGGTAAGGCTCAGAGCTATAGTAACGAAGAGCTGAATAATGCGCCGCAGTTTAATCCAGAAACGCTTTATGCCAGCGATACGCTGATTCGCTTTAACGGTGCGAACTACATTTCTCAGAGTAAAGTGCAGAAAGTTTCTCCTTCTGACAGCAACCCGTGGCGTGTTTTTGTTGACTGGACCGGAACCAAAGAACGTGTAGGTACGCCGAAGAAAGCGTGGCCGAAACACGTTTATGCACCGTATGTTGACTTTACGCTGAATACGATCCCGGATCTGGCTGCGCTGGCTAAGAATCATAACGTCAACCACTTCACGCTGGCGTTTGTGGTGAGTAAAGATGCGAACACCTGTCTGCCGACATGGGGTACCGCTTACGGTATGCAGAATTACGCTCAGTACAGCAAAATCAAAGCTCTGCGTGAGGCTGGCGGCGATGTGATGCTGTCTATCGGTGGTGCTAACAACGCTCCGCTGGCTGCTTCCTGTAAGAACGTAGACGATCTGATGCAGCATTATTATGACATCGTTGATAACCTGAACCTCAGAGTCCTGGACTTCGATATCGAAGGCACCTGGGTTGCGGATCAGGCATCTATTGAACGCCGTAACCTTGCTGTGAAGAAAGTGCAGGATAAATGGAAGTCAGAAGGCAAAGATATTGCTATCTGGTACACCTTGCCAATTCTACCGACTGGCCTGACGCCGGAAGGGATGAATGTCCTGAGCGATGCCAAAGCGAAAGGTGTTGAGCTGGCGGGTGTGAACGTGATGACAATGGACTACGGTAACGCGATTTGTCAGTCTGCAAATACCGAAGGCCAGAACATTCACGGTAAGTGTGCAACGTCTGCGATTGCCAACCTGCATTCACAATTGAAAGGCCTCCATCCCAACAAGAGCGATGCAGAAATTGACGCTATGATGGGTACCACGCCGATGGTTGGCGTGAACGACGTTCAGGGCGAGGTGTTCTATCTCTCTGATGCTCGTCTGGTCATGCAGGATGCGCAGAAGCGTAATCTCGGTATGGTTGGTATCTGGTCAATCGCGCGCGACCTGCCGGGCGGCACTAACCTGTCTCCGGAATTCCACGGCCTGACTAAAGAACAGGCACCGAAGTACGCATTTAGCGAAATCTTCGCGCCGTTTACTAAGCAATAAATGTGTTGGCGATACCTTCCGGTATCGCCGCATTTTTTGTCAATGGGCTACTTTTGGTAGCCCATTATTTTTATTCATATTTCTATTCTTTGCTTAAAAAAGAGTCTTTCCGTAATTGAAATAAGAACTATTTTCATTTATTTTTGAGGAAAGTATACGGGAGTCTCTATGTACGTTTGTCTTTGTAATGGTATCAGCGATAAAAAAATTCGTCAGGCTGTGCGCCAGTTTTCCCCCCACTCGTTCCAGCAATTAAAAAAATTTATTCCGGTCGGCAATCAGTGCGGTAAATGTGTCCGGGCCGCGCGTGAAGTGATGGAGGATGAATTAATGCAGTTGCCGGAGTTTAAGGAGTCCGCATAAACGGAGTGTGTTTTTTGACTTACTCGTAAGCCGTTCTACGCTTCAAAGAGTGGAAGCGAAGGAGTCAAAAAATGAAAGGTGATACTAAGGTTATAAATTATCTCAACAAACTGTTGGGAAATGAGCTTGTCGCAATCAATCAGTACTTTCTCCATGCCCGGATGTTTAAAAACTGGGGTCTCAAACGTCTCAATGATGTGGAGTATCATGAATCCATTGATGAGATGAAACACGCCGATCGTTATATTGAGCGCATTCTTTTTCTGGAAGGTCTTCCAAATTTACAGGACCTGGGCAAACTGAACATTGGTGAGGATGTTGAGGAAATGCTGCGTTCTGATCTGGCACTTGAGCTGGATGGCGCGAAGAATTTGCGTGAGGCAATTGGTTATGCCGATAGCGTTCATGATTACGTCAGCCGCGATATGATGATAGAAATTTTGCGTGATGAAGAAGGCCATATCGACTGGCTGGAAACGGAACTTGATCTGATTCAGAAGATGGGCCTGCAAAATTATCTGCAAGCACAAATCCGCGAAGAAGGGTGAGCCGTGTCGGGAGGGAGAACCCTCCCGGTTAATAAGAGATCCAGGCCAGATACCCCAGGTTTATCATGCTGCTGAGCGCAAGCCACGGGCCGAATGCGATAGTGGTTATAGTCCGGTGTTGCAGAAGTTGTGAAACGATGGCGTAACCAATGCCACCCAGTGAGGCAATCAGCAGTATCATTGGCAACGTTTGCCAGCCACACCACGCGCCTGCAGCGGCCAGTAGCTTGAAATCACCGTAGCCCAATCCCTCTTTGTGACAAACTAACCAGACGCCCCAGTAAACACACCACAGCACCCCATAGCCCGCTACCGCGCCGTAAACCGCATCATGTAAATCAATTAATCCAGACTGCGCATTAAATACCAAGCCAAGCCAGAGCAGCGGTAAGGTGAGTTTGTCGGGCAGGAGTTGAGTGCGAAAATCAATAACACTGAGCGTGAGTGCGAAACAGAAATAGAGAAAGAGTGCGCCAGTCACGATGGGCGTGAAAGGTGCCAGGGCGCAGGCGATAGCAGCAGCAACGCAAAGTATCAGGGGCACTGTATCATGCCAGGCATATTTTTTTTGCCTGAAATGAATCAATACCTGGCGAAACGTTAACGCCGTTTTATCCTCCAAAGGCGAGAGGTGATAGGCCATAGCATTAACAAAATAACCTGCCATAAAACCAACCAGAATGAAGAGCGGCAGTAGCATTGTCATTATTGTTGCTCCCTGAAGGACAAATGCTTGAGGGTGATCTCTTCGTTTCCGGCAAGAGTAAACTGAAGATCTTCAATAACAATACCGTATGTTATCTGTGCCGTAGTGAGCCAGCGGGAGACGTTTTCGAGGGGAGCTGTGACAGGATGAATTGTCAGAGTATTGTCCGGACCGTTTTCCAGCGTGATAGTCAAATTCTCACGTTTTGCTTCCTCGAGAAGGATATTTTTGATGGGCTGCGTAAGCGCAGGATGACCAAGTAAACCATGGGTGCTCGCTTGATCCTGCATCCATTTGATGTCCTTCTTAATTTTTTGCGCGTGGGACTGATGCTCTGCAATGTAGGTATCTATCGGTTTTATCACCCCAAGCCAACAAAAAACGCCGAGCGAGAGAACCGCCAGTGCCGCAACGATCTGTTTTTCCGATGTGGATTTTTCTGCCCACCATGATTTAATCATTTCCCTGAGCTCCTTACTGTCCATACACCACTGACCGGATCTTTTTCTGTTTTTTGCATCGGAAGCCAGGACTGTGTTAATTCACAGAAACGATCGATATTGGCTTCACTCTTAGCACTCATTTTTAAGGTCAGCGACTTTTGCTTCTGGCTATAGTTAGCCTCCATTAACTGCAGTTCAGGGTGTTCCAGCAGAAGTGTTTGTAAATGATAGAGCAACGGCACAGCTTCAGGATATTGCTGAGCGAGTTGCTGCTTAAAGTAAAAACGAAAGTTGTGCGTGCGTTTGATCTGCGGGAAATAACGTTGCCAGGTTTCTTGCTGTTGATGCTGAAGTTGATCTTCAATCTTAAGCGTTTGCCAGAGCGCGATGCCCCGGCTGCCAACAAAAGAAAGAATGGTGAGAACGAGACAGCTTACTGCCAGGCGGGCGAGCCATTTTCCCGATTTGCTTACAGTTTTCTGTTTACGAAAAACACCATGCAGCATGTCATAGCGCTGGAATGCAATATCGGCAGAATACAAACTCAGTGATGGTATTTCAGGATGCTGGATAAGTGGATTGGCCGCTGCAACGCCATGAGGTGCTACACCATAACAAAGCATATTCTCAGGCGGAAACTGGGCAGCAAGATGCTGTAACCAGTGTTCATCCAGTTCGTTGAAGGCATGTGCGGCACTGCGAATAAGCCAGCTTGTTTGCTGGTTAACCAGAGTCCAGCTATCTACTTCCCAGGGAAGATAGCAGCCATCTGGCAAAACCCGCGTCACGTTGAGTCCGGCAGTATGTAAACGCTCAAGATAACGACTGAGTTTCTCCGACTGAATGCCTATCACCTCGACACTTTCGTTTTGTTTATCGACAACCGTCCAGTGCCAGTCCTGGGTGTTATCGGGTAACGTCTCCTCTGCCAGCCATTGCAATGTTTGTGCGGTGAGTTTGTATTTGACGTTGGGCAGCGTGAGGGAACGATATAAAAGACCCTCTGGTGGGATCAAAAGATGAACATTTCCGGCACCGGGCTGATCGGCCAGCGACTCCAGCGGAAGATCGTCTGTGAGCGTATGTACCGAAGATACGCTATCTGCGGAGAACGTCATCCATTCCCAATGCTTACGCAGCGTCGAGGAAGAACGTATAACCATCAACGATTCAGGCATCACGATCCTTATGATTAGTAGAGTTGCAGCGTACGCCGATAGATTTGGGCGCTCTGCTGTTTACGGTTGAAAAAAATATGGCTTTGCCATCCCTGGGATTGTTCGTCGCTGATACTTTCCGTACTCAGCGTAAAATAGCGGCTATAGGGAAAAAGATGCCCTTTCACCTGAGCTACCAGAGGCTTCACGCCGGAGAAATCCTGCTGCGCCCAGTAAAGAAATGCATCCGTGGTTAGCCAGCCTTCCCTCGGCCTTTTTTGCAATAAGACCCGAGCGTCAGCATCCGTGATGTTATTGAGGAATAACGCTCTGAAGAGCGGAATATCGTTCTCCGTTAGCATATTAAGATTGATCCTAAGTTCCGTGGTCGGGAGAACGCAGACATACGGGATAAGCCGCTGATAGATGTTTTCGGTTATGCCTTTTATCTGACGCAATTCGCCGGTCAGAAAAAGCATCTGATTGGCACTATGCCGGGGCGGCGTCTGGCTTTGGTAAAAGTTATCTTCTGCGCCGTGAAAGCGTGGTGAGTCATCGACATCAATATAGTCAGCGATTGATTGCACGATCTCATCGGTGTTTCCGCGATCGATACCGGCGTTAATCAGCAGCGCACTGAATACCTGGGCGGGGAAATCAGGGGAAGCCAGCGGGTCGTCAGAGATTTTTGCTAACGCATTGAGATTAAAACAGTGCTGGGCATCGCGTAACTGCCACTTCACTGTATTGCCATTTTCCAGCTGCAACTGTTGCGGTTGTGCCCAGTACTGCTGCAACGTGGTTTGTCTGTCGTTATCTTTAACGTCCTGGGTGAGGCTGGCAAGCGCAAGTTTCTCCGCCAGTTCAATATCATATTGCCGTTGCAAATGATGGTTTACCTGGCGGGTTCGCTGAAGCTGGCTGTGAAAACTGAGCGTCATGTCTGCTGCCAGAGCAGCCATGAGCGCCAGTAACATGAGTACAATGAGCAGCGCGACGCCGCGTTGTTCATTATTCATGGTTATTATTCCCGGCCTGAGTCTGAGCTGGCGACTCTTCTCTTGCTAATTGCTCAGGTAATGCAAAACGACGCTGTAGTGCCCCATATTGCTGAGTCTTCAGATGTAGCGTGACTGAGAGAGGATGTTCTTTGCTTTCCCCGCTGTTACTTTCCAGAAGAAAGCTCTCGACATGTTCCAGCATCGCCTGGGCAGGTTGATCCTTCCTGCCATCCACAGAAGTACGAACAGCACGGTAAAGCGTATGATTTCGCAGATACCAGTGAACCGTTTGTAAGGTTTGCGCTTCATTGAGCGGGGCCTGCGGATCGCGACTTTGCGTGGTAAAAATAGCCTCTTCACCCAACACCATGATTTTATCCGTACTCCGATTTCGGCGAGCGACCAGTTGCAGGAGATCGTTATCAAGAATGGTGATGGTGCGCTGTAGCTGATTGAACTGCTGGATTTCTTTCTGTGAACGTTGATGCAACTCGGAAGCTTGCGAAAAAATCATAAACGCCAGCACGCTAAGCATTGAGAAAATCGCCAGCGCCGCCATGACCTCCAGCAATGTGAAACCCTGCTGGCGATTAATCATCTTGTGCCTGCCCGGATTTATTATCGATGCTTTGATAACGCGTAAGCGAGGTTGTCTGACCGCTGGGTAATGTCACCGTTATGGTGCGTTCCAGAAGCGTGCCGTCTTTGCTTGAGTGGATATCGCTGCGCCAGTTCCACTCTTCGCCATTTATTAACTCTTTGCCAGAACTGGACGTGTTTTCCTCGCCGAATGAATCTTGTGACTGAAGCTGGTTATCCGCTATCCACAATGCCAGCGTCTCGTTGCGCATTCGCTCGATGGCATTTCGTTGCCCTTGCATACTGCTCATTAAAGTCAGAGCAACAGCGGTGAAAATACTCATCGCCAGTAAGACTTCAAGCAGTGTCATCCCTGATTGTTTGTTCATGGGCGGGTATCTCTGGCGAGCGTTTGATCCAGGGGCCATGAGCCTGAACTGACTAACGTCAGGAGCGGCTCACCGGTCCCGGTATTAGCCATCAACAAAGAGAAGGGCGTGATTTGTCCGTCGGCCAGAATCACCACCTGCGGTTGGTTGCTGTCATCAGGTTTAAATGGCTGAAGTTGAATTGAGAGTTCTTCACCCCAGTCATTTTTGCTCTCGTCTGCGGCATTTTCTTGTAATGGAACCCAGCGCCAGGCTGATGGTGTTTTGCCCGGTACCATAATGCGCCATGCTGAATCAGAGAAATGGATACCGACAGGCTGACCACTGAGCGTGGCGCGGTCGATGGCTAATTCAAGTGCAGCGGTAAACCGCGCCGCTGTTTCGCGCGCACGAGTGCTGGCGGTATCTTCCCGACCATATGTGAAGAGCACCACACTTGCCGTGATAGCGACCAGCGCCAGCACCAGCATCATCTCCAGCAGGGTAAACCCGCGTTGCTGATTCATCGCTGACTTACTTTTTCTTCTTGCTCAAACCCCAGTTGGTGATGTCGTCCTCGGTTCCCATTTCACCATCGGGCCCTGCTGAAAGCAGATCGTATGCACCATGTTCACCAGGATTAACGAGGACATAATCATTGCCCCAGGGATCGGCAGGCAGACGCTTGATATAACCTTCTTTGTTATAGTTTGCGGCCAGCGGTGGTAGTGTCGGTGCTTCGACTAAGGATTCAAGTCCCTGATTTGTGGTTGGATAGCGATGATTGACGAGCTTGTACATATCCAGGGCGTTTTCCAGCGCCACAATATCGCTGACGGCTTTTTGCTTATCCGCCTTTTCTTTATTGCCCATCAGGTTGGGAACCACCAGGCTGGCAAGTACGCCGATAATGACGATCACCACCATAATTTCCAGTAATGTAAAACCGCGTTGCTTATCCGTTGCGCGCATATACTTTCCTTAATTAATCATTGAGTTAAGTTGAAGAAGAGGTTGGAGTACCGAGACGACAATAAACAGGACGATCAGTGCCATCGTAATAATGAGTGCTGGCTCGAAGATGGAGAGCGTTAAGGCGATCCGATTTTGTTGGAGTGTCTCCTGGTTATCTGCGGCTCTGACCATTAACGTGCCGAGCTGCCCGCTTTTTTCGCCAGAGGCCACCATGTAGAGCATCATCGGCGGGAAAATTGCGGTTTGTTCCAGCGAAAGATGAATGCTGTTACCCTGGCGGACGTTCTCTGCTGCATTTGCCAGACGCTGGCGAATTTCGAGGTTGTTGAGGCTTTCGGTGGACAAATTCATCCCATCCAGCAGAGGGACGCCGCTGGATTGCAAAATACTTAAAGTGCGGAGATAGCGTGCGCTGTTAATGGCGCAAATCAGCGGGCCGATGAGCGCAACGCGCAGCAACATGGCATGAAAACGGTGGCGGTTATTGCCGCGTTTTAACCAGAGCCAGAAACCTACAGCGACAATAAACACCGTCGCTAATAATGTCGGGCCGGTACGTTGCAACGTGTCGCTCAGACCTAAAAGAATGCGTGTACTCAGCGGCAGTTGCTGCTTCATATGCACGAACTGTTCGGTAATTTTGGGCACGACAGCAGTGAGGAGAATAATCACGACCACAATCGCCACCGTAGTGAGCATGCAGGGGTAGATCAGTGACTGAATAAGCTTGCTGCGGATTTTCTGCCGGTTTTCATTGTAATCAGCCAGCTTTTCCAACACCGGGGCCAGCAGCCCGCTCTTTTCGCCCGCTTTAACCAGGGTACGATAGAGCGAATCGAAAAGCGTGGGAAAATGCTGTAATGCATCGGAAAGGGGATGCCCTTCAAGGATGGCGCTGCGTACCTGATTTAACACGTCAGCCAGTCGTTTATTACTGCTTTGTTGACCAATTACGGCAAGGCTCTCTTCCAGGGGTAATGCCGCTGCGCTTAAGGTTGCCAACTGCCGGGTGAAAAGCGTCAGTTCACTATGGCTGATCCTCGGGCGACGTGTTTTTACTCCCGAACTTTTTTGGGGGCGAATATCCAGCAGGAAAAGCCCTTCTTCACGCAGCCGCAGTCGTGCCTGACGTTCATCGTTAGCATCAATGATCCCTTGCAATTTTTGACCATCCTGGGTCATGGCGCGATAGCGATAATTCATGCTTCGCTCTCCAGCGTGGCACTGGCGACGCGCATAACCTCATCCCAGGAGGTGTCACCGCTTATCACTTTTTGCAGGCCATTTTTGATTAAGGCATTGTGTTGTTGCCGGACCAGTCGCTCCAGTGCTTGTTCATCCACATTTTCATGAATAGCGGCCCGCAATTCCGGCGTCACCACCATCATTTCGTGGATCGCCATGCGCCCCTGATAGCCGGATTGATGGCAATGAGGGCAGCCTACGGGAGTGCCAATTGCTGTCACCGCGAGCTGATGATATTTAAACATCTGCGCTTGTTGAGGGGATACGGGCGCGAATTGTCGGCATTGCGGACACAGACGACGAACCAGACGTTGCGCGATAATCCCTGCCAGTGAAGACGAAAGCAGGAATGATTCGACGCCCATGTCGCGGAGCCGGGTGACTGCGCCTGATGCACTGTTGGTGTGGAGTGTTGAGAGCACCAGATGGCCGGTGAGCGAGGCCTGAACCGCAATCTGTGCGGTCTCTGTATCACGAATTTCCCCCACCATGACGACATCCGGGTCCTGGCGAAGTATGGCGCGCAGGCCGCGAGCGAAAGACATATCCACACGGGTATTCACCTGCGTTTGTCCTATGCCTTCCAGTTCATATTCCACGGGATCTTCTACCGTCAGAATATTGCGGCCGGGAGTATTCAGCGCCGAAAGAATGGCGTAGAGCATGGTACTTTTACCGGAGCCTGTCGGTCCGGTCACCAGGATAATACCGTGTGGAAGCTGGATGAGATTTTCTAAATCCTGTTTATCCGCTGCCGTCATCCCTAGGTTGTTCAATGAAAGCTGGAGGCTGTTTTTATCCAGCAGACGGAGCACGGCGCGTTCACCATAGATGGACGGCAGTGTGGATACGCGGACATCTATGTTACGTCGCCCGATACGCAAACTAATACGTCCATCCTGTGGAATACGTTTTTCGGCGATATCAAGACGAGCCATGACCTTAATTCGGGAGATAAGCAGTGCCGCCAGTTTTTTGTTTGGCTGTAAAATTGTCCGCAAAACGCCGTCGATGCGAAAACGGATCGACATTGTTTTTTCATAGGTTTCAATGTGGATATCGGAGGCGGTTTCTTTGATGGCCTCACTCAAAATCGCATTGATCAAGCGGATAACCGGTGCCGCTGAATCTTCATTCAGGAGATCTTCATTTGCGGGCATCTCTTCCGAAAGCGAGAGAAGATCGACGGATTGATCGATATCCTGCGCAATCTGTTGCGACTCACCGGTATTCTGATGGAATACCGCTTCCAGCCGGGCTTCGAAATCAGCCTGTGACAAACTGGTCATGGTCTGGCACTGACCAACCTGACGCTGAATATCGAGTAACCGCTCGAATGGCGTACCGGCGAGATAAATAATCTCGCCCTCTGAATAGAGATAGCCAATTCGCTGTGCCAGCGCCCAACTGGCGGGGTACGGTGAGTGAATTCTCATAAGAATGCCTTACCGTGCCGATGGCGCAGGGGTATGGCTGTTGAACGTGTTCTCATCCAGCACCGGCAAATCTTCCGAGCCTACCAGCGCTTTTGATTTCCCGTCGATCCGCTGTTGCTGCTCCTGACGGTAACGGGTGTATTTCTCTTTCGATAGCGAGCGATAAACATCATCGTCACGAATAATCGTCGGGCGGATAAACACCATCAGGTTGCGTTTAGCGCGCTCGGTCGAGGTATAGCGGAAAAGTTGCCCCACTAAAGGAATATCGCCAAGCAGAGGAACCTTTGACACTTGTTCTTTAGAGAAATCATCCAGCAATCCGCCCAGGACCACCGTTTCACCGGTTTTGACCAGCACGGCATTTTGAATAGTTCGGGTGTTAAATGTCGGGCCGAGCGTCGAATTAGACGAAGAGTCAACGCTGGAGACTTCCTGCTCTATTTCGAGCAACACCGCGTCGCCTTCATTGACCTGCGGAGTGACTTTGAGTTTTGTCCCCACCGTTTTGCGTTCGACTGTATTAAAGACGTTATCCCCAGAAGTGGTCTGGGAGCCGGATAGCACCGGCACATCCTGCCCAACGTTGAAGGACGCGAGTTTATTATCCAGCGTTACGATGCTCGGGGTGGCGAGGATGTCATTTTTATTGTTAATGGCCAGCGCAGTCAACAATACGCCCCAGTCGCCATTGAAGAAGCCTGCGGCCATGCCATTGTAGGCGCTAAACATATCCCAGGCAGGATTCGCGCTGGTGATCCCACCATTCTTTTTATAATCAGCCACACCTTGTGCAGCGTTAAAAATCGGTAATCCCGTATTGGTAAATTGCTGTGCGCCAACGTTTTTATTCGCCCATTGCACGCCCAGATTAAGTCCATTTCCATCCTGAACTTCGACGATGATCGCCTCAACCAGCACCTGTGCACGGCGAATATCCAGACGCGCAATTACCGTGGCGAGTTTTTCCTGGACGGACTGGTCAGCGGTAATGACCAGAGAGTTAGTCTGTTCATCGGCGGTAATGGCGACGTTATCCATCGCGCCAGAAGAGGAGGGCTTACGCTCATTCCCTTTTTCATCTTTCAGCTTTTCGGAAACACCGGTTAGCACTTCCACCAGATTCGTGGCTTTAGCATATTTCAGGTAATAGACCCGGGTATTTCCTTCCTCGCTCTCTTCTACATCAAGGCTTTTCAGTAATGAAGTGATGCGCTGGCGTGCTTTTTCCGGCCCGCTGATGATAAGAGAGTTGGTTCGCTTATCCGCCACAATCTTCGCGGAAAGGAGGGCAGGCATCTGGCTTTTACCATGGCTTTCGCTGATTAATTGATTAAGAATCTCTGCGAGATCTTCCGCTGACGCATATTCCAGATGAATAATTTGCTGCTTCTCTGTGCCGATGACATCAACGCGCTTTATGACTTCAATCAGTTTATTAATGGTGGAGGCACGACCGGTCAGAATAAGAACGTTGGAGGGTTCATAATGCACAACATTACCGACGCTACCCGCATCCATCATCTGGCGGAGCAGGGGAGCCAGGTCACGAGCAGGAACGTTCTCAAGCGGTACGATTCGGGTGACCAACTCATCACCTACGCCTGGACCAGAACTGTCAGCAATCATCCCTGGCGATGTTTTTACATTAGCTGAGCGCACCACTTTCAGAAAACCATTGTCCAGCGTGACCACGGAATAACCGTAAAGATCAAGAATACTTAAAAAGAACTGGTAGTACTCCTGTTGGCTAAACGTATCATTACTGCGTACGGAAATGGTTCCCTGTACCGAAGGGTCGATCAGGATCGTTTTGCCAAGATGCTGACCCACTATTTCCACGAACTGGCGGATATCGGCGTTATTGAAGTTAGCGCCGTATTGTTCGTTCTCAGCGTGCCCTGCACAAGGCATGAGTAGTGCTGCCAGCAAGCAGCAAGTGATTTTATTGAGTCCTTTCATGATGCTGTCCATTCATTCCTGTAAGTTCCGCGACGGAAACATTTATCAAGCGGGGTACGCCGTTGCGACGAATTGTAAACTGAGCACTTTGTTGAGTTAGCAGTAAACTTAATGCCTGTGAAACCTCATCAGGGTGGGTCAGCGAAAGATTATTGATCCTGAGGGCGATATCCCCTGGTTGTAGCAAGCTGGTGGTAAATGCGTTGAGGCCCTGACGAGGGTTCAATCGAAGCCCGTATATCTGTTCTCCATCACGTATAGGCGTGGCGATAATATAATCAGCGAGTACATTTTGACTTTCCGAATCAGGCTGCTTGATGATATCAGGTAGCCCTGGATGGAGTGTTACTTTTTCGTAATGCCCGTGAGTTTCAAACACAACGCTGGTTTTATTTATTTTTCTAATAAACGTTCCCGGCGCTGACTCAAGGGCTTCGTGGAGGGAGTATCGCTTTTGTTCGCTCCCCTCATTAATTAAGACAAAAGAAGTCTCATCATTCGATGTGAGTACAATGCCATTAAGCGCTATAGAGAGCTTAGGTGTTTCCTGATTAACTGCCACGGGATTTGCATCTTTTACCCCAGCATGATTATCGTTGCGCCATAAAGCGGCAAGGCTGAACTCAGACTGAAATGCATTTGTTGGTTGATTAATGATCTGTCCATTTTTAACTATAGTTGTATGGAAATAATTCACATTAAAAATAATCAGCCCTATGCTTATAAATATAATCAATATGTTGATGGCAGCATCTTTATTATGATTCGCCAGATGGAAGGGGAAACGTAGTGTGGGCACGATGTATGTTCTAATAAAATAGATTGGGTGGGTTGTATATTGACGTTAGTATAAATAGTATTAATGCCGCTTGCATGAATCAAGCAAAATTTATTTATATTAGTAATATGTATTTAATTAATAAATGCATACATTATTTTTATGATTAAGGATAATCAATAATTAAAACAGGAAGTTCTATGTCTACGAGAAGAGAAGTTATTCTTTCCTGGTTGCGTGAGAAACGTCAGACCTGGCGTCTGTGCTATTTGTTGGGTGAGGCTGGAAGTGGAAAAACCTGGTTGGCGCAGCAACTACAAAAAGATAAACATCGCCGTGTGATTACTTTAAGCCTCGTTGTTTCCTGGCAAGGTAAGGCCGCATGGATCGTTACCGACGATAACGCGGCTGAACAGGGCTGCCGTGACAGCGCCTGGACGCGAGATGAGATGGCGGGGCAATTACTGCATGCGCTTCATCGAACTGATAGTCGCTGCCCTCTTATTATTATTGAAAATGCTCACCTGAATCACCGCCGCATACTTGATGATCTCCAACGCGCGATATCTCTTATTCCTGACGGTCAATTTTTGCTGATCGGCAGACCCGATCGAAAAGTCGAACGTGATTTTAAAAAACAGGGCATTGAACTTGTCTCGACAGGACGTCTGACGGAGCACGAACTTAAGGCAAGCATCCTTGAAGGTCAGAATATTGACCAACCCGATCTCCTTTTAACCGCCAGAGTTCTGAAACGGATAGCTTTATTATGTCGGGGCGATCGCAGAAAGCTGGCGCTTGCCGGCGAAACAATTCGCTTATTACAGCAAGCCGAGCAGACCAGCGTTTTCACAGCAAAACAATGGCGAATGATTTACCGCATATTGGGTGATAACCGCCCCCGGAAAATGCAGCTTGCCGTGGTGATGAGTGGAACCATTATCGCACTTACCTGTGGTTGGCTACTGCTGTCCTCTTTCACAGATCCGTTCCCCGTTCCTGCGTGGCTGGTACCCGTAACGCCAGTAGTTAAACAAGATATGACTAAGGATATTGCTCATGTAGTGATGCGCGATAGTGAGGCGCTAAGCGTGTTATACGGCGTATGGGGGTACGAGGTCCCAGCTGATTCGGCCTGGTGCGATCAGGCAGTAAGAGCGGGGCTGGCATGTAAAAGTGGGAATGCTTCTTTACAAACATTGGTAGATCAGAATTTGCCCTGGATCGCATCGCTTAAAGTCGGGGACAAAAAATTGCCTGTTGTGGTCGTTCGCGTCGGTGATGCTACCGTTGATGTCCTCGTAGGGCAGCAAACCTGGACGCTGACACATCAATGGTTTGAGTCGGTATGGACGGGTGATTATCTTCTGTTATGGAAAATGTCGCCGGAAGGGGAGAGTACCATTACGCGTGATAGCAGCGAGGAAGAGATTCTCTGGCTGGAAACGATGTTAAACCGCGCATTGCATATTTCGACAGAACCTTCGGCAGAGTGGCGTCCCTTGTTGGTAGAAAAAATAAAGCAATTTCAAAAAAGCCACCACTTGAAAACTGACGGTGTTGTTGGCTTTTCAACGTTAGTACATCTCTGGCAGGTGGCAGGGGAGAGTGCCTACTTATATCGGGATGAAGCAAATATTTCCCCGGAAACAACAGTGAAGGGGAAATGACATGTTTGAATTCTATATCGCCGCGCGTGAGCAGAAAGAAACAGGTCACCCTGGTATCTTCTCCCGACAAAAACACAGCACCATAATATATGTCATTTGTTTATTGCTGATTTGCCTGTGGTTTGCAGGAATGGTGTTGGTTGGTGGGTATGCCAGGCAGCTATGGGCGCTTTGGATAGTAAAAGCAGAAGTCACAGTAGATGCTGAAACGCCTGCTTTTAAACAATCAACACAACACTATTTCTTCAAAAAACAGCCACTCCCCGTCGTCGAATCCGTCGAGGAGGAAGATGACCCAGGCGTCGCGGTTGAGAATGCCCCCTCTTCTTCTGAAGACGAAGAAAATACTGTAGAAGAAAGCGACGAGAAAGCCGGTTTAAGAGAGCGTGTCAAAAATGCGCTGAACGAACTTGAGAGATAACCCGAAGGCTGTTTACTTTACTAGCAATACGCTTGCGTTCGGTGGTTAAGTATGTATAATGCGCGGGCTTGTCGTAGTTGACAGCAGGTTCAATCTGAACCTCAGTTAGCCGAATTTGGCTACCTAACAATGCTCCCAATCGGGGAGCTACGTAAGAACGGTTACACTCTCCCATCAATCGTAATGGGTCTGAGGAGTAATCATTTTCGTTTATAAAATAATTGGAGCTCTGGTCTCATGCAGAACCAAAGAATCCGTATCCGCCTGAAAGCGTTTGATCATCGTCTGATCGATCAAGCAACCGCGGAAATCGTCGAGACTGCCAAGCGCACTGGTGCGCAGGTCCGTGGTCCGATCCCGCTGCCGACACGCAAAGAGCGCTTCACTGTTCTGATCTCCCCGCACGTCAACAAAGACGCGCGCGATCAGTACGAAATCCGTACTCACTTGCGTCTGGTTGACATCGTTGAGCCAACCGAGAAAACCGTTGATGCTCTGATGCGTCTGGATCTGGCTGCCGGTGTAGACGTGCAGATCAGCCTGGGTTAATCAGGTCATTGAGCGATTGAGAGGTTGAAACAATGATTGGTTTAGTCGGTAAAAAAGTGGGTATGACCCGTATCTTCACAGAAGACGGCGTTTCTATCCCAGTAACCGTAATCGAAGTTGAAGCAAACCGCGTTACTCAGGTTAAAGACCTGGCTAACGATGGCTACCGTGCTATTCAGGTGACCACCGGTGCTAAAAAAGCTAACCGTGTGACCAAGCCTGAAGCTGGCCACTTCGCTAAAGCTGGCGTAGAAGCTGGCCGTGGTCTGTGGGAATTCCGCCTGGCTGAAGGCGAAGAGTTCACTGTAGGTCAGAGCATTAGCGTTGAACTGTTTGCTGACGTTAAAAAAGTTGACGTAACTGGCACCTCTAAAGGTAAAGGTTTCGCAGGTACCGTTAAGCGCTGGAACTTCCGTACCCAGGACGCTACTCACGGTAACTCCTTGTCTCACCGCGTTCCGGGTTCTATCGGTCAGAACCAGACTCCGGGCAAAGTGTTCAAAGGCAAGAAAATGGCAGGTCAGATGGGTAACGAACGTGTAACCGTTCAGAGCCTTGACGTAGTACGCGTTGACGCTGAGCGCAACCTGCTGCTGGTTAAAGGTGCTGTCCCGGGTGCAACCGGTAGCGACCTGATCGTTAAACCAGCTGTGAAGGCGTAAGGAGATAGCAATGGAATTAGTATTGAAAGACGCGCAGAGCGCGCTGACTGTTTCCGAAACTACCTTCGGTCGTGATTTCAACGAAGCGCTGGTTCACCAGGTTGTTGTTGCTTATGCAGCTGGTGCTCGTCAGGGTACTCGTGCTCAGAAGACTCGTGCTGAAGTAACTGGTTCCGGTAAAAAACCGTGGCGCCAGAAAGGCACCGGCCGTGCGCGTTCTGGTTCTATCAAGAGCCCGATCTGGCGTTCTGGTGGCGTGACCTTTGCTGCTCGTCCGCAGGACCACAGTCAAAAAGTTAACAAGAAGATGTACCGCGGCGCGCTGAAAAGCATCCTGTCCGAACTGGTACGTCAGGATCGTCTGATCGTTGTCGAGAAGTTCTCTGTAGAAGCGCCGAAAACTAAGCTGCTGGCACAGAAACTGAAAGACATGGCTCTGGAAGATGTGCTGATCATCACCGGTGAGCTGGACGAAAACCTGTTCCTGGCTGCGCGCAACCTGCACAAGGTTGACGTACGCGATGCAACTGGTATCGACCCGGTTAGCCTGATCGCCTTCGACAAAGTCGTAATGACTGCTGATGCTGTTAAGCAAGTTGAGGAGATGCTGGCATGATTCGTGAAGAACGTCTGCTGAAGGTGCTGCGTGCACCGCACGTTTCTGAAAAAGCGTCTACTGCGATGGAAAAATCCAACACCATCGTACTCAAAGTTGCTAAAGACGCGACCAAAGCAGAAATCAAAGCTGCTGTGCAGAAACTGTTTGAAGTCGAAGTCGAAGTCGTTAACACCCTGGTAGTTAAAGGGAAAGTTAAACGTCACGGACAGCGTATCGGTCGTCGTAGCGACTGGAAAAAAGCTTACGTCACCCTGAAAGAAGGCCAGAATCTGGACTTCGTTGGCGGCGCTGAGTAAGTCGGAGGAGTAATACAATGGCAGTTGTTAAATGTAAACCGACATCTCCGGGTCGTCGCCACGTTGTTAAAGTGGTTAACCCTGAGCTGCACAAGGGCAAACCTTTTGCTCCGTTGCTGGAAAAAAACAGCAAATCCGGTGGTCGTAACAACAATGGCCGTATCACCACTCGTCATATCGGTGGTGGCCACAAGCAGGCTTACCGTATTGTTGACTTCAAACGCAACAAAGACGGTATCCCGGCAGTTGTTGAACGTCTTGAGTACGATCCGAACCGTTCCGCGAACATCGCGCTGGTTCTGTACAAAGACGGTGAACGCCGTTACATCCTGGCCCCTAAAGGCCTAAAAGCTGGCGACCAGATTCAGTCTGGCGTTGATGCTGCAATCAAACCAGGTAACACCCTGCCGATGCGCAACATCCCGGTTGGTTCTACTGTTCATAACGTAGAAATGAAACCAGGTAAAGGCGGTCAGCTGGCACGTTCCGCTGGTACTTACGTTCAGATCGTTGCTCGTGATGGTGCTTATGTCACCCTGCGTCTGCGTTCTGGTGAAATGCGTAAAGTAGAAGCAGACTGCCGTGCAACTCTGGGCGAAGTTGGCAATGCTGAGCATATGCTGCGCGTTCTGGGTAAAGCAGGTGCTGCACGCTGGCGTGGTGTTCGTCCGACCGTTCGCGGTACCGCGATGAACCCGGTAGACCACCCACATGGTGGTGGTGAAGGTCGTAACTTTGGTAAGCACCCGGTAACTCCGTGGGGCGTTCAGACCAAAGGTAAGAAGACCCGCAGCAACAAGCGTACTGATAAATTCATCGTACGTCGCCGTAGCAAATAATTTTAGAGGATAAGCCATGCCACGTTCTCTCAAGAAAGGTCCTTTTATTGACCTGCACTTGCTGAAGAAGGTAGAGAAAGCGGTGGAAAGCGGAGACAAGAAGCCCCTGCGCACTTGGTCCCGTCGTTCAACGATCTTTCCTAACATGATCGGTTTGACCATCGCTGTCCATAATGGTCGTCAGCACGTTCCGGTATTTGTAACCGACGAAATGGTCGGTCACAAACTGGGTGAATTCGCACCGACTCGTACTTATCGCGGCCACGCTGCTGATAAAAAAGCGAAGAAGAAATAAGGTAGGAGGAAGAGATGGAAACTATCGCTAAACATCGCCATGCTCGTTCTTCTGCTCAGAAGGTTCGCCTTGTTGCTGACCTGATTCGCGGTAAGAAAGTGTCGCAGGCTCTGGATATTTTGACCTACACCAACAAGAAAGCGGCTGTACTGGTCAAGAAAGTTCTGGAATCTGCCATTGCTAACGCTGAACACAACGATGGCGCTGACATTGACGATCTGAAAGTTACGAAAATTTTCGTAGACGAAGGCCCGAGCATGAAGCGCATTATGCCGCGTGCAAAAGGTCGTGCAGATCGCATCCTGAAGCGCACCAGCCACATCACTGTGGTTGTGTCCGATCGCTGAGACTCTGGAGACTAGCAATGGGTCAGAAAGTACATCCTAATGGTATTCGCCTGGGTATTGTAAAACCATGGAACTCTACCTGGTTTGCGAACACCAAAGAATTCGCTGACAACCTGGACAGCGATTTTAAAGTACGTCAGTACCTGACTAAGGAACTGGCTAAAGCGTCCGTATCTCGTATCGTTATCGAGCGTCCGGCTAAGAGCATCCGTGTAACCATTCACACTGCTCGCCCGGGTATCGTTATCGGTAAAAAAGGTGAAGACGTAGAAAAACTGCGTAAGGTCGTAGCGGACATCGCTGGCGTTCCTGCACAGATCAACATCGCCGAAGTTCGTAAGCCTGAACTGGACGCAAAACTGGTTGCTGACAGCATCACTTCTCAGCTGGAACGTCGCGTTATGTTCCGTCGTGCTATGAAGCGTGCTGTACAGAACGCAATGCGTCTGGGCGCTAAAGGTATCAAAGTTGAAGTTAGCGGCCGTCTGGGCGGCGCGGAAATCGCACGTACCGAATGGTACCGCGAAGGTCGCGTACCGCTGCACACTCTGCGTGCTGACATCGACTACAACACCTCTGAAGCGCACACCACTTACGGTGTAATCGGCGTTAAAGTGTGGATCTTCAAAGGCGAGATCCTGGGTGGTATGGCTGCTGTTGAACAACCGGAAAAACCGGCTGCTCAGCCTAAAAAGCAGCAGCGTAAAGGCCGTAAATAAGGAGCGTCGCTGATGTTACAACCAAAGCGTACAAAATTCCGTAAAATGCACAAAGGCCGTAACCGCGGTCTGGCGCAGGGTACGGATGTTAGCTTCGGCAGCTTCGGTCTGAAAGCTGTTGGCCGTGGTCGTCTGACTGCACGTCAGATCGAAGCAGCACGTCGTGCTATGACCCGTGCAGTTAAGCGTCAAGGTAAGATCTGGATCCGTGTGTTCCCGGACAAACCGATCACTGAAAAGCCGCTGGCAGTGCGTATGGGTAAAGGTAAAGGTAACGTGGAGTATTGGGTTGCCTTGATTCAGCCGGGTAAAGTCCTGTATGAAATGGACGGTGTTCCGGAAGAGCTGGCCCGTGAAGCATTCAAGCTGGCAGCAGCGAAACTGCCGATTAAAACCACCTTTGTAACTAAGACGGTGATGTAATGAAAGCAAAAGAGCTGCGTGAGAAGAGCGTTGAAGAGCTGAACACCGAGCTGCTGAACCTGCTGCGTGAGCAGTTCAACCTGCGTATGCAGGCTGCAAGTGGCCAGCTGCAACAGTCTCACCTGTTGAAGCAAGTGCGTCGCGATGTCGCACGCGTTAAGACTTTACTGAACGAGAAGGCGGGTGCGTAATGACCGATAAAATCCGTACTCTGCAAGGTCGCGTTGTTAGCGACAAAATGGAGAAATCCATTGTTGTTGCTATCGAACGTTTTGTGAAACACCCGATCTACGGTAAATTCATCAAGCGTACGACCAAACTGCACGTACATGACGAGAACAACGAATGCGGTATCGGTGACGTGGTTGAAATCCGCGAATGCCGTCCGCTGTCCAAGACTAAATCCTGGACGCTGGTTCGCGTTGTAGAGAAAGCGGTTCTGTAATACAGTACACTCTCTCGATACGAATAAACGGCTCAGAAATGAGCCGTTTATTTTTTCTACCCATATCCTTGAAGCGGTGTTATAATGCCGCGCCCTCGATATGGGGATTTTTAACGACCTGATTTTCGGGTCTCAGTAGTAGTTGACATTAGCGGAGCACTAAAATGATCCAAGAACAGACTATGCTGAACGTCGCCGACAACTCCGGTGCACGTCGCGTAATGTGTATCAAGGTTCTGGGTGGCTCGCACCGTCGCTACGCAGGCGTAGGCGACATCATCAAGATCACCATCAAAGAAGCAATTCCGCGTGGTAAGGTCAAAAAAGGTGATGTGCTGAAGGCGGTAGTGGTGCGCACCAAGAAGGGTGTTCGTCGCCCGGACGGTTCTGTCATTCGCTTCGATGGTAATGCTTGTGTTCTTCTGAACAACAACAGCGAGCAGCCTATCGGTACGCGTATTTTTGGGCCGGTAACTCGTGAGCTTCGTAGTGAGAAGTTCATGAAAATTATCTCTCTGGCACCAGAAGTACTCTAAGGAGCGAATCATGGCAGCGAAAATCCGTCGTGATGACGAAGTTATCGTGTTAACCGGTAAAGATAAAGGTAAACGCGGTAAAGTTAAGAATGTCCTGTCTTCCGGCAAGGTCATTGTTGAAGGTATCAACCTGGTTAAGAAACATCAGAAGCCGGTTCCGGCCCTGAACCAACCGGGTGGCATCGTTGAAAAAGAAGCCGCTATTCAGGTTTCCAACGTAGCAATCTTCAATGCGGCAACCGGCAAGGCTGACCGTGTAGGCTTTAGATTCGAAGACGGTAAAAAAGTCCGTTTCTTCAAGTCTAACAGCGAAACTATCAAGTAATTTGGAGTAGTACGATGGCGAAACTGCATGATTACTACAAAGACGAAGTAGTTAAAAAACTCATGACTGAGTTTAACTACAATTCTGTCATGCAAGTCCCTCGGGTCGAGAAGATCACCCTGAACATGGGTGTTGGTGAGGCGATCGCTGACAAAAAACTGCTGGATAACGCAGCAGCAGACCTGGCAGCAATCTCCGGTCAAAAACCGCTGATCACCAAAGCACGCAAATCTGTTGCAGGCTTCAAAATCCGTCAGGGCTATCCGATCGGCTGTAAAGTAACTCTGCGTGGCGAACGCATGTGGGAGTTCTTTGAGCGCCTGATCACTATTGCTGTACCTCGTATCCGTGACTTCCGTGGCCTGTCCGCTAAGTCTTTCGACGGTCGTGGTAACTACAGCATGGGTGTCCGTGAGCAGATCATCTTCCCAGAAATCGACTACGATAAAGTCGACCGCGTTCGTGGTTTGGATATTACCATTACCACTACTGCGAAATCTGACGAAGAAGGCCGCGCTCTGCTGGCTGCCTTTGACTTCCCGTTCCGCAAGTAAGGTAGGGTTACTAAATGGCTAAGCAATCAATGAAAGCACGCGAAGTAAAACGCGTAGCTTTAGCTGATAAATACTTCGCGAAACGCGCTGAACTGAAAGCGATCATCTCTGATGTGAACGCTTCCGACGAAGATCGTTGGAACGCTGTTCTCAAGCTGCAGACTCTGCCGCGTGATTCCAGCCCGTCTCGTCAGCGTAACCGCTGCCGTCAAACAGGTCGTCCGCATGGTTTCCTGCGGAAGTTCGGGTTGAGCCGTATTAAGGTCCGTGAAGCCGCTATGCGCGGTGAAATCCCGGGTCTGAAAAAGGCTAGCTGGTAATTGTCACCAATTGAATCACGGGAGTAAAGACAGATGAGCATGCAAGATCCGATCGCGGATATGCTGACCCGTATCCGTAACGGTCAGGCCGCGAACAAAGCTGCGGTCACCATGCCTTCCTCCAAGCTGAAAGTGGCAATCGCCAACGTGCTGAAGGAAGAAGGTTTTATTGAAGATTTTAAAGTTGAAGGCGACACCAAGCCTGAACTGGAACTTACTCTGAAGTATTTCCAGGGCAAAGCTGTTGTAGAAAGCATTCAGCGTGTCAGCCGCCCAGGTCTGCGCATCTATAAACGTAAAGATGAGCTGCCGAAAGTTATGGCGGGTCTGGGTATCGCAGTTGTTTCTACCTCTAAAGGTGTTATGACTGATCGTGCAGCGCGCCAGGCTGGTCTTGGTGGCGAAATTATCTGCTACGTAGCCTAATCGGAGGAAAAAATGTCTCGTGTTGCTAAAGCACCGGTCGTTGTTCCTGCCGGCGTTGACGTAAAAATCAACGGTCAGGTTATTACGATCAAAGGTAAAAACGGCGAGCTGACTCGTACTCTCAACGATGCTGTTGAAGTTAAACATGCAGATAATACCCTGACCTTCGGTCCGCGTGATGGTTACGCAGACGGTTGGGCACAGGCTGGTACCGCGCGTGCCCTGCTGAACTCAATGGTTATCGGTGTTACCGAAGGCTTCACTAAGAAGCTGCAGCTGGTTGGTGTAGGTTATCGTGCAGCGGTTAAAGGGAACGTAGTAAACCTGTCTTTAGGTTTCTCTCACCCAGTTGACCATCAGCTGCCAGCGGGAATCACTGCTGAATGTCCGACTCAGACTGAAATCGTGCTGAAAGGCGCTGATAAGCAGGTGATCGGCCAGGTTGCAGCGGATCTGCGCGCCTACCGTCGTCCTGAGCCTTATAAAGGCAAGGGTGTTCGTTACGCCGACGAAGTCGTGCGTACCAAAGAGGCTAAGAAGAAGTAAGGTAACACTATGGATAAGAAATCTGCTCGTATCCGTCGTGCGACCCGCGCACGCCGCAAGCTCCAGGAGCTGGGCGCAACTCGCCTGGTGGTACATCGTACCCCGCGTCACATTTACGCACAGGTAATTGCACCGAACGGTTCTGAAGTTCTGGTAGCTGCTTCTACTGTAGAAAAAGCTATCGCTGAACAACTGAAGTACACCGGTAACAAAGACGCGGCTGCAGCTGTGGGTAAAGCTGTCGCTGAACGCGCTCTGGAAAAAGGCATCAAAGATGTATCCTTTGACCGTTCCGGGTTCCAATATCATGGTCGTGTCCAGGCACTGGCAGATGCTGCCCGTGAAGCTGGCCTTCAGTTCTAAGGTAGAGGTGTAAGATGGCTCACATCGAAAAACAAGCTGGCGAACTGCAGGAAAAGCTGATCGCGGTAAACCGCGTATCTAAAACCGTTAAAGGTGGTCGTATTTTCTCCTTCACAGCTCTGACTGTAGTTGGCGATGGTAACGGTCGCGTTGGTTTTGGTTACGGTAAAGCGCGTGAAGTTCCAGCAGCGATCCAGAAAGCGATGGAAAAAGCCCGTCGCAATATGATTAACGTCGCGCTGAATAACGGCACTCTGCAACACCCTGTTAAAGGTGTTCATACGGGTTCTCGCGTATTCATGCAGCCGGCTTCCGAAGGTACCGGTATCATCGCCGGTGGTGCAATGCGCGCCGTTCTGGAAGTCGCTGGGGTTCATAACGTACTGGCTAAAGCGTATGGTTCCACCAACCCGATTAACGTGGTTCGTGCAACTATCGATGGCCTGGAAAATATGAATTCTCCAGAAATGGTCGCTGCCAAGCGTGGTAAATCCGTTGAAGAAATTCTGGGGAAATAAACCATGGCAAAGACTATTAAAATTACTCAAACCCGCAGTGCAATCGGTCGTCTGCCGAAACACAAGGCAACGCTGCTTGGCCTGGGTCTGCGTCGTATTGGTCACACCGTAGAGCGCGAGGATACTCCTGCTATTCGCGGTATGATCAACGCGGTTTCCTTCATGGTTAAAGTTGAGGAGTAAGAGATGCGTTTAAATACTCTGTCTCCGGCCGAAGGCTCCAAAAAGGCGGGTAAACGCCTGGGTCGTGGTATCGGTTCTGGCCTCGGTAAAACCGGTGGTCGTGGTCACAAAGGTCAGAAGTCTCGTTCTGGCGGTGGCGTACGTCGCGGTTTCGAGGGTGGTCAGATGCCTCTGTACCGTCGTCTGCCGAAATTCGGCTTCACTTCTCGTAAAGCAGCGATTACAGCCGAAGTTCGTCTGTCTGACCTGGCTAAAGTAGAAGGCGGTGTTGTAGACCTGAACACGCTGAAAGCGGCTAACATTATCGGTATCCAGATCGAGTTCGCGAAAGTGATCCTGGCTGGCGAAGTAACTACTCCGGTAACTGTTCGTGGCCTGCGTGTTACTAAAGGCGCTCGTGCTGCTATCGAAGCTGCTGGCGGTAAAATCGAGGAATAAGTAGCAGATGGCTAAACAACCGGGATTAGATTTTCAAAGTGCCAAAGGTGGCTTAGGCGAGCTGAAACGCAGACTGCTGTTTGTTATCGGTGCGCTGATTGTGTTCCGTATTGGCTCTTTTATTCCGATCCCTGGTATTGATGCCGCTGTACTTGCCAAACTGCTTGAGCAACAGCGGGGCACCATCATTGAAATGTTTAACATGTTCTCTGGTGGTGCTCTCAGCCGTGCTTCTATCTTTGCTCTGGGGATCATGCCGTATATTTCGGCGTCGATCATTATCCAGCTGCTGACGGTGGTTCACCCAACGTTGGCAGAAATTAAGAAAGAAGGGGAGTCTGGTCGTCGTAAGATCAGCCAGTACACCCGCTACGGTACTCTGGTGCTGGCAATATTCCAGTCGATCGGTATTGCTACCGGTCTGCCGAATATGCCTGGTATGCAAGGCCTGGTGATTAACCCGGGCTTTGCATTCTACTTCACCGCTGTTGTAAGTCTGGTCACAGGAACCATGTTCCTGATGTGGTTGGGCGAACAGATCACTGAACGAGGTATCGGCAACGGTATTTCAATCATTATCTTCGCCGGTATTGTCGCGGGACTCCCGCCAGCCATTGCCCATACTATCGAGCAAGCGCGTCAAGGCGACCTGCACTTCCTCGTGTTGCTGTTGGTTGCAGTATTAGTATTTGCAGTGACGTTCTTTGTTGTATTTGTTGAGCGTGGTCAACGCCGCATTGTGGTAAACTACGCGAAACGTCAGCAAGGTCGTCGTGTCTATGCTGCACAGAGCACACATTTACCGCTGAAAGTGAATATGGCGGGGGTAATCCCGGCAATCTTCGCTTCCAGTATTATTCTGTTCCCGGCGACCATCGCGTCATGGTTCGGGGGCGGTACTGGTTGGAACTGGCTGACAACAATTTCGCTGTATTTGCAGCCTGGGCAACCGCTTTATGTGTTACTCTATGCGTCTGCAATCATCTTCTTCTGTTTCTTCTACACGGCGTTGGTTTTCAACCCGCGTGAAACAGCAGATAACCTGAAGAAGTCCGGTGCATTTGTACCAGGAATTCGTCCGGGAGAGCAAACGGCGAAGTATATCGATAAAGTAATGACCCGCCTGACCCTGGTTGGTGCGCTGTATATTACCTTTATCTGCCTGATCCCGGAGTTCATGCGTGATGCAATGAAAGTACCGTTCTACTTCGGTGGGACCTCACTGCTTATCGTTGTTGTCGTGATTATGGACTTTATGGCTCAAGTGCAAACTCTGATGATGTCCAGTCAGTATGAGTCTGCATTGAAGAAGGCGAACCTGAAAGGCTACGGCCGATAATTGGTCGCCCGAGAAGTTACGGAGAGTAAAAATGAAAGTTCGTGCTTCCGTCAAGAAATTATGCCGTAACTGCAAAATCGTTAAGCGTGATGGTGTCATCCGTGTGATTTGCAGTGCCGAGCCGAAGCATAAACAGCGCCAAGGCTGATTTTTTCGCATATTTTTCTTGCAAAGTTGGGTTGAGCTGGCTAGATTAGCCAGCCAATCTTTTGTATGTCTGTGCGTTTCCATTTGAGTATCCTGAAAACGGGCTTTTCAGCATGGAACGTACATATTAAATAGTAGGAGTGCATAGTGGCCCGTATAGCAGGCATTAACATTCCTGATCATAAGCATGCCGTAATCGCATTAACTTCGATTTATGGCGTCGGCAAGACCCGTTCTAAAGCCATCCTGGCTGCAGCGGGTATCGCTGAAGATGTTAAGATCAGTGAGCTGTCTGAAGGACAAATCGACACGCTGCGTGACGAAGTTGCCAAATTTGTCGTTGAAGGTGATCTGCGCCGTGAAATCAGCATGAGCATCAAGCGCCTGATGGATCTTGGTTGCTATCGCGGTTTGCGTCATCGTCGTGGTCTCCCGGTTCGCGGTCAGCGTACCAAGACCAACGCACGTACCCGTAAGGGTCCGCGCAAACCGATCAAGAAATAATCGGGGTGATTGAATAATGGCAAAGGCACCAATTCGTGCACGTAAACGTGTAAGAAAACAAGTCTCTGACGGCGTGGCTCATATCCATGCTTCTTTCAACAACACCATCGTGACTATCACTGATCGTCAGGGTAACGCGTTGGGTTGGGCAACAGCCGGTGGTTCCGGTTTCCGTGGTTCTCGCAAATCCACTCCGTTTGCAGCTCAGGTTGCAGCAGAGCGTTGCGCTGACGCCGTGAAAGAATACGGCATCAAGAATCTGGAAGTTATGGTTAAAGGTCCGGGTCCAGGCCGCGAATCTACTATTCGTGCTCTGAACGCCGCAGGTTTCCGCATCACTAACATTACTGATGTGACTCCGATCCCTCATAACGGTTGTCGTCCGCCGAAAAAACGTCGCGTATAACGCCTCGTTTTCCAGGTTTGTTGGAGAAAGAAAATGGCAAGATATTTGGGTCCTAAGCTCAAGCTGAGCCGTCGTGAGGGCACCGACTTATTCCTTAAGTCTGGCGTTCGCGCGATCGATACCAAGTGTAAAATTGAACAAGCTCCTGGCCAGCACGGTGCGCGTAAACCGCGTCTGTCTGACTATGGTGTGCAGTTGCGTGAAAAGCAAAAAGTTCGCCGTATCTATGGTGTGCTGGAGCGTCAGTTCCGTAACTACTACAAAGAAGCAGCACGTCTGAAAGGCAACACCGGTGAAAACCTGTTGGCTCTGCTGGAAGGTCGTCTGGACAACGTTGTATACCGTATGGGCTTCGGTGCCACTCGTGCAGAAGCACGTCAGCTGGTTAGCCATAAAGCAATTATGGTAAACGGTCGTGTTGTTAACATCGCTTCTTATCAGGTTAGTCCGAATGACGTTGTAAGCATTCGTGAGAAAGCGAAGAAGCAGTCTCGCGTGAAAGCCGCTCTGGAGCTGGCTGAGCAGCGTGAAAAGCCAACCTGGCTGGAAGTTGATGCTGGCAAGATGGAAGGTACGTTTAAGCGTAAGCCGGAGCGTTCTGATCTGTCTGCGGACATTAACGAACACCTGATCGTCGAGCTTTACTCCAAGTAAAGCTTAGTACCAAAGAGAGGACACAATGCAGGGTTCTGTGACAGAGTTTCTAAAACCGCGCCTGGTTGATATCGAGCAAGTGAGTTCGACGCACGCCAAGGTGACCCTTGAGCCTTTAGAGCGTGGCTTTGGCCATACTCTGGGTAACGCACTGCGCCGTATTCTGCTCTCATCGATGCCGGGTTGCGCGGTGACCGAGGTTGAGATTGATGGTGTACTACATGAGTACAGCACCAAAGAAGGCGTTCAGGAAGATATCCTGGAAATCCTGCTCAACCTGAAAGGGCTGGCGGTGAGAGTTCAGGGCAAAGATGAAGTTATTCTTACCTTGAATAAATCTGGCATTGGCCCTGTGACTGCAGCCGATATCACCCACGACGGTGATGTCGAAATCGTCAAGCCGCAGCACGTGATCTGCCACCTGACCGATGAGAACGCGTCTATTAGCATGCGTATCAAAGTTCAGCGCGGTCGTGGTTATGTGCCGGCTTCTACCCGAATTCATTCGGAAGAAGATGAGCGCCCAATCGGCCGTCTGCTGGTCGACGCATGCTACAGCCCTGTGGAGCGTATTGCCTACAATGTTGAAGCAGCGCGTGTAGAACAGCGTACCGACCTGGACAAGCTGGTCATCGAAATGGAAACCAACGGCACAATCGATCCTGAAGAGGCGATTCGTCGTGCGGCAACCATTCTGGCTGAACAACTGGAAGCTTTCGTTGACTTACGTGATGTACGTCAGCCTGAAGTGAAAGAAGAGAAACCAGAGTTCGATCCGATCCTGCTGCGCCCTGTTGACGATCTGGAATTGACTGTCCGCTCTGCTAACTGCCTTAAAGCAGAAGCTATCCACTATATCGGTGATCTGGTACAGCGTACCGAGGTTGAGCTCCTTAAAACGCCTAACCTTGGTAAAAAATCTCTTACTGAGATTAAAGACGTGCTGGCTTCCCGTGGACTGTCTCTGGGCATGCGCCTGGAAAACTGGCCACCGGCAAGCATCGCTGACGAGTAACCGGATCACAGGTTAAGGTTTTACTGAGAAGGATAAGGTCATGCGCCATCGTAAGAGTGGTCGTCAACTGAACCGCAACAGCAGCCATCGCCAGGCTATGTTCCGCAATATGGCAGGTTCACTGGTTCGTCATGAAATCATCAAGACGACTCTGCCTAAAGCGAAAGAGCTGCGCCGCGTAGTTGAGCCGCTGATTACTCTTGCCAAGACTGATAGCGTTGCTAATCGTCGTCTGGCATTCGCCCGTACTCGTGATAACGAGATCGTGGCAAAACTGTTTAACGAACTGGGCCCGCGTTTCGCGAGCCGTGCCGGTGGTTACACTCGTATTCTGAAGTGTGGCTTCCGTGCAGGCGACAACGCGCCGATGGCTTACATCGAGCTGGTTGATCGTTCAGAGAAAGCAGAAGCTGCTGCAGAGTAATCTGAAGCAACGTAAAAAAACCCGCCCCGGCGGGTTTTTTTATACCCGTAGTATCCCCACTTATCTACAATAGCAGTACTCTTTTTGTTCATCCCCTGGAGTATTTATGTGGTTACTTGACCAGTGGGCAGAGCGTCATATTACTGAGGCACAATCCAAAGGTGAGTTTGATAATCTTCCGGGAAGTGGCGAGCCATTGATTCTGGATGATGATTCACACGTGCCACCAGAATTACGTGCGGGGTATCGCTTGCTGAAGAATGCTGGTTGCTTACCGCCAGAACTTGAGCAGCGGAGGGAAGCAATTCAGCTTCTGGATATCCTCAAAGGTATCCGTCACGATGATCCGCAATATCAAGAGGTTAGTCGTCGATTGTCATTACTGGAATTGAAGCTGCGACAAGCTGGACTGAGTACCGATTTTTTACGCGGCGATTATGCTGACAAGTTGTTGAATAAAATCAACGATAACTAGTGGAGTATGTATGTATCGCATTGGTGAGCTGGCAAAAATGGCGGAAGTAACACCCGACACGATTCGTTATTACGAAAAACAGCAGATGATGGAGCATGAAGTGCGTACTGAAGGTGGGTTTCGCCTGTATACCGAAAGCGATCTCCAGCGATTGAAATTTATCCGCCATGCCAGACAACTAGGTTTCAGTCTAGAGTCGATCCGCGAGTTGCTGTCGATCCGTATCGATCCTGAACACCATACCTGTCAGGAGTCAAAAGGCATTGTGCAGGAAAGATTGCAGGAAGTCGAAGCACGGATAGCCGAGTTGCAGAGTATGCAGCGTTCCTTGCAACGCCTTAACGATGCCTGTTGTGGGACCGCCCATAGCAGTGTTTATTGCTCGATTCTTGAAGCTCTTGAACAAGGGGCGAGTGGCGTTAAGAGTGGCTGTTGATTTTTTGCACTGACAGGATTACACTCGCGCCGTTAAATAACCAACTGGAGTTTTTATGAGCCGATATCAGCATACTAAAGGGCAGATAAAGGATAATGCGATAGAAGCATTACTACATGATCCCTTATTCCGACAGCGAGTAGAGAAAAATAAGAAAGGGAAAGGCAGTTACATGCGAAAAGGAAAACATGGCAATCGGGGGAACTGGGAGGCCAGTGGCAAGAAAGTAAATCACTTTTTTACCACTGGCCTTCTGCTTTCAGGCGTTTGTTAAGAGCGGTTATTCTGCTCTTTCAGCAAATCACGAATTTCTGTCAGTAATACTTCTTCTTTAGTTGGTGCTGGTGCGGCTGCTGGTTCTTCTTTTTTCCGATTCAGTTTGTTGATTAGCTTAATCGCCATAAAGATGGCAAAGGCCACAATCAGAAAATCAAAGACGTTTTGAATGAAGACACCGTAATGCATCACAACAGCAGGGATATCCCCCTGCGCATCGCGTAGCGTGACAGCAAACTGTTTGAAATCGATCCCGCCAATTAATAAGCCCAGAGGTGGCATAATGATATCGGCAACCAGTGAAGATACAATCTTCCCGAATGCCGCACCGATAATGACACCCACCGCCAAATCCACCACGTTCCCGCGCATCGCAAATTCGCGAAATTCTTTAATAATGCTCATGTTATTCTCCCTATGAAGCCGACAATCATAAGTCTAACAAATGTTAAGCTATTTTCCTGCCAGGAATGGATTTAATTAATCCTTGATAATCAAAGGGAAATGATAAGGCGTCATTAGACGCCTTATTAATTACAAGAAGAAAGGACTTGGCTGGAAGAGTCTTTCGACGTCGGTAATAAACTTTTTATCTGTGAGGAACATAATTACGTGATCGCCTTGCTCAATGCGCAGATTGTCATTGGCAATCATCACGTCGTTTCCACGTACCACCGCTCCAATAATCGTTCCTGGCGGTAGCTTGATTTCATCAATGACTCTGCCGACAACGCGTGAGGTGCTTTCATCACCGTGAGCAACGGCTTCAATAGCTTCTGCTACGCCGCGGCGCAGTGAGGAAACACCAACAATATCTGCTTTTCGCACATGGCTAAGCAACGCAGAAATAGTTGCTTGTTGCGGTGAAATCGCAATATCGATCACGCTCCCCTGAACCAGATCTACATAAGCGCGACGCTGGATCAATACCATCACCTTTTTCGCACCCATACGTTTGGCAAGCATGGCGGACATGATATTGGCTTCGTCATCGTTGGTGACAGCAATAAACAGATCAACTTGATCGATATGTTCTTCGGCCAGCAGTTCTTGATCCGACGCATCACCAAAAAAGACGATCGTATTCTGCAATTTTTCCGCCAGTTCGGCAGCGCGCTGCTGATTACGTTCGATGAGTTTGACGCTGTAATCTTTTTCCAGACGACGCGCCAGCCCTGCACCGATATTACCACCACCAACCAGCATGATCCGCTTATACGGTTTTTCCAGTCGCTGTAATTCACTCATCACCGCGCGGATATGCTGTGAAGCGGCAATAAAGAACACTTCATCACCCGCTTCAACAATGGTCGAACCTTGCGGACGAATGGGGCGATCATGGCGGAAAATTGCTGCCACACGAGTATCGATATGTGGCATATGCTCGCGCATGGTCGAAAGTGCATTACCAATCAGCGGGCCGCCATAATAGGCTTTAACCACAGCCAGGCTGACTTTACCCTCAGCGAAGTTCACCACCTGCAATGCGCCGGGATATTCAATCAGTCGGTAAATATTATCGATAACCAACTGCTCTGGTGCGATCAGATGATCAATCGGTACAGCATCTGAATGAAATAGCTTATCGGCATCGCGCACGTAGTCTGGTGAGCGGATGCGAGCGATGCGATTAGGGGTGTTGAAAAGTGAGTAGGCTACCTGGCAGGCAACCATATTGGTTTCATCTGAACTGGTTACAGCAACCAGCATATCGGCGTCGTCGGCACCTGCCTCCCGCAATACACGTGGATGAGAGCCATGCCCCTGCACGACTCGCAGGTCAAATTTATCCTGTAAGGTCCGCAGACGCTCACCGTTGGTATCGACAACAGTAATATCGTTGTTCTCGCCAACCAGGTTTTCCGCCAGTGTGCCGCCAACCTGGCCGGCACCCAGAATGATAATTTTCATCAGTCGCGACCCGTTATCTCATCACTTTTTGATTAGCTTAGCGTAAAAGAAGCCGTCGCCCTCTTCGGCACCAGGCAGATTTTGTTTACCCGGTTGCTCTGGTGTTCCTGTTTCGCAAAGTTCGGCATCAGCGGTACGTTGCAAAAAGGCTTTAATCTGCAGGCTATTCTCTTCCGGTAACACCGAACAGGTGGCATAGACCAGGGTTCCACCGGATTTTAAATGCGGCCAAATGGCGTCGAGAATTTCAGACTGCAATTGCGCGAGTTCCGGGATATCGCGATCGCGACGTAACCATTTAATATCCGGATGGCGACGAATCACCCCCGTTGCTGAACAAGGCGCATCTAATAAAATGCGATCAAACTGTTGCTCGCCACACCAGTGGGAAGGGTAGCGGCCATCACCTTGTTTCACGGTCGCTTTCATACCAAGGCGTTTTAAATTGTCGTAAACGCGAGAGAGGCGCTGTTCGTCAATATCAACCGCAACAACCTGCGCTTCTGGTGCCACCTCAAGGATATGCGTTGTTTTACCGCCGGGGGCGGCACAAAGATCCAAAATGTGTTCACCGTTTTGTGGCGCAAGCCAGGTCATGCAACCTTGTGCTGAGGCATCCTGAACGGTAACCCATCCGTCTTCAAAACCAGGTAGCGCATGAACAGGTGCAGGTGTTTCCAGACGTACAGCATCAGGGTAATCCGCATGCGGGAAACCTTTCATTCCTGCTTCATCCAGCAATGCAAGCCAGCTGTCGCGGGAATGATGCGTACGATTAACGCGCAGCCACATTGGCGGACGCTGGTTATTGGCTTCGACGATGGATTGCCACTGCTCTGGATACGCTTTTTGCAGACGCTTCAGCAACCAGGAAGGATGCAGATAACGTGCATCACTGGCATTAAACTCGGCTAATAACTCTTCTTGCTGACGCTGGAACTGGCGTAATACACCGTTTATCAACCCTTTAAGTTGCGGGCGCTTAATTGCGATAGCGCCTTCAACCGTTTCAGCCAGCGCAGCATGAGGTGGTATGCGGGTATAAAGCAGTTGATACAAACCAACCATAATCAGGTAATGCACAGTGCGCTGTTTGCCGGTCATCGGACGGGCCATTAACTTATTAATCAGCCAGTCTAACTGTGAAAGCGTACGCAGTACGCCAAAGCACAACTCTTGAAGAAGTGCTTTGTCTTTATCGGAAACTTTTTGCTGGAGCGGTGGCAGAATGTTGCTTAATGATTGCCCTTGCTCGACGACTTGTTCAACGGCCTGTGCCGCCATGCTACGTAAATTACGTTGTTTTTTCATAAGTATAAAAATGCCCGGCAAGACCGGGCTTAGAAGAGTGGACTATCAGACCAGACGGTTGCCCGGAACAAACCATTCCCGACGAGAATTCAGGAGGTCTTGCGCGCTCATCGCTTTCTTACCCGCAGGTTGTAACGAGAGCAGGTTCAGGATGCCATCACCAGTCGCAACCTGAATGCCTTGTTTATTGGCTTCAAGGATCGTTCCTGGTGCAGCGTTGGTTGCCGTATCAATGACCGACGCTTTCCAGACTTTAACCGGCTGTCCTTCAATTTCCAGCCAGCTCATTGGCCATGGATTGAAAGCGCGAATGCAGCGTTCAAGCTGCGCTGCCGAAAGCGACCAGTCAATACGCGCTTCTTCTTTACTCAACTTTTCGGCGTAAGTGACAAGAGTTTCGTCCTGAACTTCTGGTTTCGCCGTGCCGTCTGCCAGTTGTTTCAATGTGGTGATAAGCCCTTGTGGGCCAAGCTCTGCCAGCTTGTCGTACAGAGTACCACTGGTATCTTCTGCAGTAATCGGGCAGGAGAGCTTATAGAGCATGTCACCGGTGTCTAAACCAACATCCATTTGCATAATGGTCACACCAGTTTCTGCATCACCCGCCCATAGTGAGCGTTGGATTGGTGCAGCACCGCGCCAGCGTGGCAGCAGTGAACCATGAACGTTGATACAGCCAAGACGCGGCATCTCCAGCACTGCTTTAGGCAGAATTAAGCCATAGGCGACGACAACCATAACATCAGCCTGTAGATCGGCGACCAGTTGCTGGTTTTCTTGTGGACGCAGGGAAACCGGTTGAAAAACGGGCAGAGCTTTTTCCTCAGCCAGAACTTTAACCGGGCTGGGCATCAGTTTTTTACCGCGTCCTGCCGGTCGGTCTGGCTGGGTGAACACGCCAACGACGTTATGACCAGAAGACAACAGCGCGTCGAGATGACGCGCTGCAAAGTCAGGTGTACCCGCAAAAATAATACGTAGTGATTCTGACACGTTAGTTCTTATCCTTAAGCCCGGGCTTTCAGACGATCCAGTTTTTCAACTTTCTGACGAATACGTTGTTGTTTCAGCGGTGACAAATAATCCATAAACAGTTTGCCGACTAGGTGATCCATCTCATGCTGAATACAGATGGCTAACAGACCGTCTGCTTCCAGTTCAAATGGTTTACCGTCGCGGTCCAGGGCGCGAATTTTAACTTTCTCTGCGCGTGGCACTAAAGCACGTTGTTCAGGGATCGACAGGCAACCTTCTTCAATGCCTGTTTCGCCGCTTTTTTCTAAAAGCTCCGGATTGATTAACACCAGCCGTTCGTCACGGTTTTCCGAAACATCAATAACAATGATACGTTGATGGATATCAACCTGGGTTGCCGCCAGGCCAATACCTTCTTCTGCGTACATCGTCTCGAACATATCATCGACGATACGCTGAATTTCTGCATTCACTTCTTCTACCGGTTTAGCAACTTTGCGAAGCCGCTCGTCCGGAATATGTAACACTTGCAAAACTGACATAAATCTCCAGAGATGTGTTCAGGAGTTAGAAAGATTATTTCTTCTATTCTAGACAAATCCCCCTCTGATTGACAGCATCACTGACCAATCGCAAAGATTGCTAAGGCTGCTTATGGCAGGGAGATAAGGATGGTCGATACAGAAATTTGGCTGCGTTTAATGAGCATCAGCAGCTTGTACGGCGATAATATGGTCCGTATAGCTCACTGGCTGGCAAAACAGTCGTATATTGATGCGGTTGTATTGCAGCAAACAGGGCTTACATTGCGGCAGGCACAACGCTTTCTTTCATTTCCGCGAAAGAGTATCGAAAGCTCACTTTGTTGGTTGGAGCAACCCAACCATCATTTAATCCCTGCGGACAGCGAATTTTATCCTCCTCAACTTCTGGCGACGACAGATTACCCCGGCGCACTGTTTGTTGCAGGAGAACTGCACGCGTTGCATTCATTTCAGCTTGCCGTAGTGGGGAGTCGGGCGCATTCATGGTATGACGAGCGATGGGGACGATTATTTTGCGAAACTCTGGCGACGCGTGGAGTGACAATTACGAGTGGACTGGCGCGTGGAATCGATGGTGTGGCGCATAAAGCGGCCTTACAGGTAAATGGCGTCAGCATTGCTGTATTGGGGAATGGACTTAATACCATTCATCCGCGTCGCCATGCCCGACTGGCTACCAGTTTGCTTGAACATGGTGGGGCTCTTGTCTCGGAATTTCCCCTCGATGTTCCACCCCTTGCTTACAATTTCCCACGAAGAAATCGCATTATCAGTGGTTTAAGTAAAGGTGTACTAGTGGTGGAAGCGGCTTTGCGCAGTGGTTCGCTGGTGACAGCACGTTGTGCGCTTGAGCAGGGGCGTGAAGTTTTTGCCTTGCCAGGACCAATAGGGAATCCGGGAAGCGAAGGGCCTCACTGGTTAATAAAACAAGGTGCGATTCTTGTGACGGAACCGGAAGAAATTCTGGAAAACTTGCAATTTGGATTGCACTGGTTGCCAGACGCCCCTGAAAATTCATTTTATTCACCAGATCAGGAAGACGTGGCATTGCCATTTCCTGAGCTCCTGGCTAACGTAGGAGATGAGGTAACACCTGTTGACGTCGTCGCTGAACGTGCCGGCCAACCTGTGCCAGAGGTAGTTACTCAACTACTCGAACTGGAGTTAGCAGGATGGATCGCAGCTGTACCCGGCGGCTATGTCCGATTGAGGAGGGCATGCCATGTTCGACGTACTAATGTATTTGTTTGAAACCTATATTCACACAGAAGCTGAGTTGCGTGTGGATCAAGACAAACTTGAACAGGATCTTACCGACGCAGGATTTGATCGAGAAGATATCTACAATGCCCTGCTTTGGCTGGAAAAGCTTGCGGATTATCAGGAAGGACTGGCAGAACCGATGCAACTGGCCTCTGATCCACTCTCCATGCGTATTTATACCCCTGAAGAGTGTGAAAGACTGGATGCCAGCTGTCGTGGTTTTTTGCTTTTCCTTGAGCAAATTCAGGTGCTTAACCTTGAAACCCGTGAAATGGTGATAGAGCGAGTGCTCGCGCTGGATACCGCAGAGTTCGACCTGGAAGACCTGAAATGGGTAATCCTGATGGTGTTGTTCAATATTCCGGGCTGCGAAAATGCGTACCAGCAAATGGAAGAATTACTCTTTGAAGTGAATGAAGGTATGCTGCATTAATCATTTCTTTAATTCAGCATAAGTTGTTATGGCGAAATCAGCACTGTTCACGGTGCGTAATAATGAGTCCTGCCCAAAGTGCGGGGCTGAACTGGTTATTCGATCCGGGAAACACGGTCCGTTTCTTGGATGCTCACAGTATCCGGCGTGTGACTACGTCCGTCCTCTGAAATCTTCAGCGGATGGACATATTGTCAAAGTTCTGGAGGGGCAGGTTTGCCCTGCATGTGGCGCAAATCTGGTATTACGCCAGGGACGCTTTGGTATGTTTATTGGTTGCAGTAACTACCCTGAATGCGAACATACCGAACTTATCGATAAACCGGACGAAACAGCAATTACATGCCCCCAATGCCGGACGGGCCATCTGGTCCAGCGCCGCTCCCGTTATGGCAAAACGTTTCACTCCTGTGATCGCTACCCGGAGTGTCAATTTGCCATTAACTTCAAACCCATAGCTGGAGAATGCCCTGAGTGTCATTATCCGCTACTCATCGAAAAGAAAACCGCGCAGGGTGTAAAACACTTTTGTGCCAGTAAACAATGTGGAAAGCCGGTTTCGGCGGAATAATAACGTGAATAATAACCTGCAAGGAGACACTATCGCAGCTGCGATAGATGTCCTCAATGAAGAACGTGTCATCGCCTATCCAACGGAAGCCGTTTTCGGTGTCGGGTGCGATCCTGATAGCGAAACAGCAGTGATGCGACTGTTGGAGTTAAAACAGCGTCCGGTTGATAAGGGGCTGATTCTAATCGCCGCAAATTACGAGCAGCTTAAACCCTATATTGATGACACCATGCTGACTGACGCGCAGCGTGAAACTATATTTTCTCGCTGGCCAGGTCCTGTCACCTTTGTTTTTCCCGCGCCTGCGACAACACCGCGCTGGTTGACGGGCCGCTTTGATTCGCTTGCTGTACGAGTCACCGACCATCCGTTGGTGGTTGCTTTGTGCAAGGCTTATGGTAAACCGCTGGTTTCTACCAGTGCCAACTTGAGTGGATTGCCACCTTGTCGAACAGTAGACGAAGTTCGCGCACAATTTGGCGCGGCGTTCCCGGTTGTGCCTGGTGAAACGGGGGGGCGTTTAAATCCTTCAGAAATCCGCGATGCCCTGACGGGTGAACTGTTTCGACAGGGGTAACATAATGGAAACCTATGCTGTTTTTGGTAATCCGATAGCCCACAGCAAATCGCCATTCATTCATCAGCAGTTTGCTCAGCAACTGAATATTGAACATCCCTATGGGCGCGTGTTGGCACCCATCAATGATTTCATCAACACACTGAACGCTTTCTTTAGTGCTGGTGGTAAAGGTGCGAATGTGACGGTACCTTTTAAAGAAGAGGCTTTTGCCAGAGCGGATGAGCTTACTGAACGGGCAGCGTTGGCTGGTGCTGTTAATACCCTCAAGCGGTTAGAAGATGGACGCCTGCTGGGTGACAATACCGATGGTATAGGTTTGTTAAGCGATCTGGAACGTCTGTCTTTTATCCGTCCTGGTTTACGTATTCTGCTCATTGGCGCTGGTGGAGCATCTCGCGGCGTACTACTGCCACTCCTTTCCCTGGACTGTGCGGTGACAATCACTAATCGGACGGTATCTCGCGCGGAAGAGTTGACTAAATTGTTTGCGCACACTGGCAGTATTCAGGCGTTGGGTATGGACAAACTGGAAGGTCATGAGTTTGATCTCATTATTAATGCAACATCCAGTGGCATCAGTGGTGATATTCCGGCGATCCCGTCATCGCTCATTCACCCAGGCATTTATTGCTATGACATGTTCTATCAGAAAGGAAAAACTCCTTTTCTGGCATGGTGTGAGCAGCGAGGCTCAAAGCGTAATGCTGATGGTTTAGGAATGCTGGTGGCACAGGCGGCTCATGCCTTCCTTCTTTGGCATGGCGTTCTGCCTGATGTAGAACCGGTCATCAAACTATTGCAACAGGAATTGTCAGCGTGAATCAGGCCATCCAGTTTCCGGATAGGGAAGAGTGGGACGAGAATAAAAGATGTGTATGTTTTCCCGCTCTCGTGAATGGTATGCAACTGACATGTGCGATCTCTGGCGAGAGTCTGGCGTATCGCTTTACTGGAGATACGCCAGAACAGTGGTTAGCGAGTTTTCGTCAGCATCGCTGGGACCTGGAAGAAGAAGCGGAAAACTTAATTCAGGAACAAAGTGAAGATGATCAAGGTTGGGTCTGGTTACCTTGATCCAGATATTCGTCCTTCCATTTCACGTAGTTATTTGCGGAATAGCGTAACCCAGCCTTCTCTTCATCACTTAACGGGCGGATCTGTTTGACGGGGCTACCGAGATACAGATATCCGCTCTCCAGCCGTTTATTTTGTGGGACCAGGCTACCCGCACCAATCATCACATCATCTTCTACTATTGCGCCATCAAGTAAAATTGAGCCCATCCCAACCAAAACTCGATTGCCAATGGTGCAGCCGTGGAGCATCACCTTGTGACCAACAGTGACATCTTCGCCAATGGTTAATGGGTTGCCATCTGGGTTGTACGAGGATTTATGAGTGACATGCAACATACTGCCATCCTGGATATTGGTGCGTGCTCCGATCTGTACATAATGTACATCTCCACGAATCACAACGAGCGGCCAGATCCCCACATCATCAGCCAGACGAACGTCACCAATCACGACGCTGCTATCGTCGATCATTACGCGCTGACCGATTTGTGGAAAAAGATCGCGGTATGGGCGTAAAACATCAGACATAATTACCTCAACAATAAATGATTTACTAATGACTTTGGGTGCATTATTGGCCTTGTGCAAGTCTTTTAGCATGCAAAAAAGCACCGTTTTGTGTGCGAATGCAGCAAAAAGGGTGAAAAAGCAACAAACAGAAAAAAAGATCAAAAAAGTACTTGTGCAAAAAATTGGGATCCCTATAATGCGCCTCCGTTGAGACGACAACGTGAAACACTTCATAAGATGGTCGTAACAACAAAGAGAAAAAATCCTGAAATTCAGGGTTGACTCTGAAAGAGGAAAGCGTAATATACGCCACCTCGCGACAGTGAGCTGAAAGCCGCGTCGCAACTGCTCTTTAACAATTTATCAGAC
>NZ_JBJQJE010000029.1:0-64340 GCF_046487585.1 Escherichia sp. WS1265 | reverse complement strand
TGGTTTCCGTTTTACCGCCACCGGTGGTGGCGAAAAACATTATATGGCGGGTCAGATCGTCCATACTCAGCCATAACTCCCTGCCAATATCCCTGACGCGTTGATAACCAACATAGAATATGCCGCTGGCCGGTGATTCCAGAATGACCTCATACTGGAACAGGGTTGGCCAGAAGCTGAAAAGACTTCTTTTAATCATTCTGTCCTGTGACGGGTCAGCACATTCCAGCGTCATGGGCATACGAAGAGGGCAGCGCCATCGCTGCAGACTAAATACCAGCATTGTTATCAGTGTGAACAACAGACATGCCGGTAATGCAAGTGGCCAGATAAAACTGGCCACAAGACTTGCCACCAGGCAAAAGCCATAGATATTGAGACTCTGGAGTGCATTCCAGACAGGATTTCCCCAGGCTGTACGGTGTAAAAGCTCGGGGTTAACGCGATGTTCACTCATGGCCAGACTCGCTGTCGGTGGTTTTCAGGAATAAATTAAGCGTGCCAGTTTCCTGCAGAATTCCTGTAGGCAGATGCCAGCCGGTGTCGGACAGCACCCATGGGGTACCGGCAAATCCGAACTTACGGAAGGCGACATTGTTAACATCAATCGCAGCTCTGGCTGCTTTCAGGCATGTTTCATCTGCAGGCGTTGTTTCTTCTGATGGCGTCATCATTCCGTTATCTGCGGAATACAGTCGGTGCCAGCCGGCAGCACGTTTCTGAGCATCTTTTTCACACAGCAGTGGTGCCACACGGTCGGTGGATTCCTCTCCACCAATAACTGAAACCGGGTAGATAACGACATTGAAGTCGCTGGCCAGGCGTTTTAAGGCCGGCTCCAGAAGTCTGCAGTTAGGACAGGCAGGATCGAGAAATGCGAACAGGGTTCGTTCATGACCGGATGACAGGTTGATGGTAAACATGCCCCGATCGGCGTTCCGCTTCAGAACAGTAGCCAGATTATGTCGCGCAGCTGCGGCTTCCGGATTTTTGCTTGTGATTGTTTTCTCCAGGACCTGGACGTCTTTTTTCGGGGGAACCGGGAGTTGAATGCCTTCATTTAATGGCACAGTGTGATTCAGGTGAGGGGGTAGCAGTCGTGGCTCACCTGCTGTCTGTACTGCTTCAGGCGTTGTATCATCCCAGAATACACGATCAACATAGCGGAACAGAGAGAAGCCAATCGTTGCCATTACGAACAGCACAACGCTGGCGATTATGCCACGGAACAAAGGTGTTCTGCTGAAGCGGCGTTCCATCAGATATTCAAGGCGCAGGCAGGAATCAATAGCTGTAAGTATCTGGTCAGCGTTATGCTCCTGTTTATCAATCAGGACGGTTTCTCTGTTACGGGTGCCCATGGCGTCAAAGGCTATATGAATCAGTTGATTATTTCGTGTTACCAGCCCTGACAGGGCATCCCGTGGAAGGACAGCAATAATTTCTGTCCTGCCATCCGGCCAGATTGCCTGCACGGAAATATGTTTTGCAATGCGTGTTGCAAAGTACTCGATTGTCATTTTCAGTTCTCCGGATAATCAGAATTCGTTGTCTGTAGCAGGTGTGCGGGGCAGGATGTCGTCGGTGAGGGACCAGTTGGTCAGGATGCGGCGTTTCCGGTCGCGATCTGGTTGTGGTTCATCCCAGATAAGACCGAGACTGAGCATATCCCGCCGTAAGCCTTCCACCGCTTCATCAACACAGGGTTCAGGGCAGGGAAGACCAAAACGCATGGCTTCGGCCTCTGCACGTGCAACGGCCACCACGCCAGCGCCTTCAATAAATCCTTTCGTGGTATTGGCGCGGTGTAATGCATAAAACAGCGTTCTGTCCACGCCTTTCAGCCAAATCCAGTTGGGTGGCGTAAGCCGCAGGTCATGTGCATACAGCCAGACCAGCCCACTGCGGACGTAGCGATGTTGTTTCAGCCATTGCTGTGCTCCGTTGCTTTTAATCACTCTCTGGAAAGCTGATTTGGCCAGTGAATAAACAGGGGTACAGAATTTCCCGCTGTCCCGTTTGCTTTTAATTCTGCATGAGAGGTTCAGTGTATCCATGAGCTTTAATGCTGCCTTCCGATCATCCAGGAAATACTGAAGGCCAAATATGGCAAAGAGCGCTTTTTCATGTGGTGCCATGTCTTTCCAGGACGTTAAAGGTTTACCCAACTGGGCCATGAAACATCGTCTTGCAGCTGCAACATCGAGCTGCATATTGGTGATGAGAGTATGCTGTTCGACAAATGCTTCCGGGGTGAGAGCAACCCGCCGTTCAGGTCGTTTACCACCATGAAAGAGTTTTTTCGGATCACCATCTGCCAGTACAGGGGCGATAGCAGGGGATAACGAAGCAAAGATGTGTGGCAGTCGGGTAATATCTACTGGTCTGCGGGTGAAACGGCTTTGTCCCGGATGTTGATACCATTCCCACAAACACCAGAGTGTCACAGGTAAGAGGTACATCCACAGAATACCTATGGTCTGTTCCATGACGTTAACCCACTGGCTATAGCTTATGTTGGCGGCGTTGTTACCGGTCATGGCAAGCAGGTTGTATCGTGGTGCTGCATAGTTATGAAATGGTCCCCAGTCGACCAGTCCCCATAAGGTATGAAGAATCAGGCAGCTGGTGTAAACCACTTCCGGCAAGAATAACCATATGACGAATAGCAGCAGGATAAGAAGGACACCAACAGCGCCCCATATCTGCATAGGATCTTCTGCGACAGGCTGTCGATTGTAAGACATGACAAAGTCTCCATTTCTGGAATTTAAATCGAACGGAAAGATTAAAAATTGTTTTTGGGTCAGGCTGGTAACACATCAACAAAAAATATTTTAATGTATCACCAATGTGGGGGTATATATTTTTTATAAGCCCTTAGTAATTCTTCTATTAACTCACCAAGGGCTTTGCAGTATGCGTGTACGATGTTGTTTTAGCTAGATAATCTTTAATTGGTGTTTAACCAATTAGTGGCATATCTAACTCACTGTTTGGCTTTAATCTGTTATTTTTTTGAAGTTCTTTATGAAGGCTATCAATAAGAGGTTTGTCACCATCCCAGAAGTAGGACTCATTATTCCTCGATTGAGCTATCATGTCTTCATGCCATATGTCTTCCCACCAGGTACTTGTCTCACCTGCACTACATATAGTTATGGGGTGCTTTTCTCCGCTCTTATAACAGGAATCCAGTACATATTGGCTAATGTTATAGCTTTTCACTAACAGATTGCTATTTATATATTTTAAATAAAGGGATTGTAAAATTACAAGGAAATCGACCAGGTCGTGGAATCCGCCCTGTCCTATTTTTTCTTTGTCTGATAAGTAAAGGTTTGTTGAGAAAAAATCTGTAGTTATGCTGTTTTCAAATTCTCTCAGTATTAGTATATTGCCAGATTCATTTACCCTGAAAATATGAATAGATGAGACTTTACGACCTTTGTTGTCAGGCTCTAAAAGTGCATCGATATCTTTTTCTCCGCCACGATTCCAGTTTATCCTTCCTTTAGAACTCTTTGGATAAGGTACATTTTCGCCAAACTTTAACCAATCTGGAGAGCATCCAAAGATATCGCTTAATTCGTCAAGCTCTGTAAAGCTAGGAACAGCATTTCCGGTGAACCAATTTTCGGATTCTATGGCGTCATGATGGCCTAATTGTTCTGCAATTCTTGCGGGAACAAGATTAATGGCTGTTATGACCTCATTAGCTTCTGATAACGCTTGATTAAGACGCGCGGTTATTTCTCTTTGATAGCGTTCACCACCAGTTAATTGTTTTTCATTATCTACGGAGCAACTAAGGATATATCTGGCCTGTGCTTCCAGGGAGCGTTCAGAATGCAGAGCTGTCTTTTCCAGAGCCTCATATATTGCATCAGGTATTAATCGAATCAATAGTTTCTTCATATATATTATCCTATCAACATACCGTGATCTCATATTGATTTCTCAAAGAGGTCTTTTCAAGATCTTAGATGTAACAATATGTTTCTATTGGGCTGTTTGAGTTATTTCAGATATGGAGAAGATAATTGTAAGCATGAATAGCTACTGGTTTTGCTCAGTGGAACACTGGCTCTCTTTGTTAACTAAACCATATACAGCAGAAAGCCCCTGGAGATTTTTTTATCAATCAACCAAGGGCTCTACTGTAATGCCTAGACAACATTATAGTAGCCCGATAACCGCCGTAAGGCAATGGAGGGGCTATGATGCCACAGCGAACGTTTTTAATGATGTTAATCGTCATCTGTGTGACGATTCTGTGTTTTGTCTGGATGGTGAGGGATTCGCTTTGCGGACTCCGGCTCCAGCAGGGAAACACAGTGCTTGTGGCAACGTTAGCCTACGAAGTTAAACGTTAACGGGCAACACGGCGGCAGGTTTTCTGCCGCCGCTTTGTTGCGAAGGCTGACCTCATTGCGCCCTTTCTTCTTCAATGAAGCGTATCCGGTATTGTTTCATTTTCCCTGAAGCCGATTAGCTCCAGCCGAATGCCTTTGCCATCGGGGGCCACGTTCTGCATTTCGCAGATACCACGTCGGGTCATGAGTGTGAAGGCTGTCATTGCCAGCATGGCTAACGCATTTTCCTCGCTTCCGCTGCGTTTCTCGAGAGCATCTGCAATTTCTTCTATGCTCCCCACCTGAAAGCAAGAGTCGAATTCTTTACTCCACTTTTCTGACATCGGATTTTCTCTCTGTATTTATGGGTAGTTATCGAACTGAATGTGCCAGTTTTTTCAGGAGACGGCAAAGTTGAGATGGTTGGTTCTGATTCAGAGCATGAGTTTCCCCGGTGTGACGGGCATGTTGGGCGGATTTTGAGAAACAACAGATGTAAAAAAACCGACTGGTGAGGTCGGTTTTTTTACTGTTCCGTTACAGAGTGGGTGGCCCTGACCGGAGGAAATCTCTTTTCAACTAACGTTCTTATAATAGCGAGCTGTTCATTTGATAGCAACCATCCTTATAATCCGCAGGTTAGCTCTGTCTGGCGACACTTCTGCCGTGATATCCATCGGGACTATGGATGCAAGATTTTAAGTCCTGGCTGAACAAACAGGTGGTGCTGTGTTCAGTGCTCTGGCAGGAGGAAGTCTCTTTTCAACTAACACTGAAAGTGCCGTTGTGACAGGCAATGTAAGAGTAAGCAACGGTGATTTCCTCCAGTGATGGAGAAGCGGATGATTAATCTGTTAATCATCGTTCTCAGGGCAGTAGTTGCCGTTGCAAACGCGCTGATTGCTGTTCTGGAACTGATCCGGGAACTTGTCGACTGATAAGCCTGGAAACGTAACTAAGGGCAGGGAGTTACCGCTTCCTGCCCTTTAACAAAAAGAGATCTCACGTTAAAAATTTGTACCCTTCTTTAACTTCCAGTGCCTGCTCCTTTGACTCAAACATCAGTCTTGTTTTCCCGGGAACACCCCATGAAATGTATTCAACATCTATCCACCATTTTCCATATTCTTCATATGGACCGGATATTACTTTTTTGACAAAGGCGTCTACCAGATTCATTGTTTTTTCCTTTTTGTGTTGAAAATAATTAATGCCAGAACACAGCGAAAATAATGAATGCGCTGGCTGTGATAATTGCGATTTTCTCCCATATGATATTTTTCTCATGGGGGATTCTACGGAGATTATTTCTTCGCATTGAGATACCGGTATTCATTTTTTATCAGTTTATGGGGTTAAATGGTCACGGACATCATGCGGACGGTTCCCTGTCACATGCCATCTGGTTTTTTCATTCAAATTGAGAGATATTACTAAGTTGAGTCGCTTGCGATAGTGGACTCCTGTTTGTAAGTGAGTGCCATTGTTTATTTCATGAAGAGGATTGATTATGAGCATGCCTCCTGCGATAGCTAATACTTTCTTGTTTGAAATGATGAAGAGTAAATCAAAAGACATTACGCTTGCTGCGATCTATGCATTAGGTGAAGGTCGATGCCAGGCGGATAACATCATTCGTGAATTAGAGAGATTGAGTCAAAGTGATGATATGGAAATAAAAATTGCTGCGATTAAAGCACTTGGTCGAATTTATCGGTAACGGCATAAGTTATCTGTTGTAATGAACAAAAGCCGGCTCATTTGAACCGGCTGTTATGGGGGGAGCTTATCTTAAAATACTTCGGCTACAGGCACGCCTGCAATCTGCTCCCACTCCTTACGCTTTTCCTGAATCAGACGAGGAAAGTCGACAGGGTAATCATATCCTCGACTTGCCATAGCGTGCATGGTGTTTGATGCGGTTTCTGGATGAGTACACCATGATGGAATAGGAACCATTGGCAGATTGATGTATTTCGTATGAATTTCCAGTGTTTTGTCGTCTGTTACAGTACGAGTGAAATTATGAATGTCAAAACCGATAACATCCATAATGTTGCCTGGATAGATACGGACATACAACATTGTGCCATTTTTAAGGTCAATACCAAAATAAGCTCCCTGAGTTAAAGATAATCCTTCATACCCCTTCTCTGGAGAGTAGAAGCCTGACTCTTTTATTGTTTGTACAACTTTTCTTATCTTTTCTCTCCTTGTTTTTGCACGTGAATACATCCATATACCTGGTGCAAGTAATAAGAACCAACTACCAAAAGTGACAACATAATCTTCAATGTTGTCACCATAATAACGAGAACTAAATAACATCAGTGTAGATGTCAGTGCGCAAAATAAAAAGAAAGGTATTCCTAAAAAGAAGTAAGCCTTCCTTAATACATAATATAACAACCACCAAGTTGGAAATCTGTCAGGTGTCTCTTTTTTAGCTTTCATACAATGCCTCCCCTCGTACTATCTATTATTTTAATGCCGATGGGGAGGTTGTGCAATATTTATATTATCCTTTTATTCCGTCCTTGTCGTCACTTCCATTTGTATTATTTTTAAGACGATCTGTTTTCATTCCAGGAGTATGTCGGATATTGCGACTTCCTCCAATAAATATTTCTTTAACAGAATTTGCCATGCTGCCAAGAGTGTTGGCTCCCTCACGCCCACCAAGGAAATTAATAACATGATCAGGTAGGTAGGCCTGAAGGGCAAATATGGCAGCCACAGTGGTTGTACAAATTCTGGCGTATATCAGCAAGAAACCAGCAAGACTGAAAATACCGGTCAGCGAATTGAACTGTACGTTAACCAGGGCAGCGCCAAATAATGCATTCAGTATTGTGCCTACGGCGATGATGGCAACAGAAGCAAAGAAAAAACCAAAGACCATGATGGGCGGCCTTATCATACTATCAATTAAGTATATATAACCGTAGGCTGCCCGACTTCCTCTGTCTTCTGATGTTCCGAGATGTGTTGCAGCCCACAGAGGTCCGGCGGTACATCCTATTAATACACTGACTATCCAGTTCCCAATGCCTGTCATCCAGAAAATGAATGGTATAAATGGTAGGTAAATTGATAAGGAAAAACCCGCACAAAACAACAGGAACAACAAGAAATATATTGGGGGAGCTGCAGCATCCAGCAGAGCAACTAATCCTTTAGGTAATCCAGAGAATAAATTGGCAACCTTTCCGAAAATAGAGTTATCACCTACTGTCGCGAGAACTCTAACTGTTGTATATCCACTCCAGAGAATCTCTGTTGTTCCTAATGTATAATCACCAATATTTTTCATCTTTATCAATGGATTGACCTGATCGCTTGTTGTTCCTGTGCCACTTATCTCTGTTGCTATCCAGTTGGTTCGATAGACAAAGAAGCTCATCATTTCAGATAAGGCAGACTTAGGATCTTGCGCATTGGCCATTCGTTGCTCATTGGCTGATGTAACAGTGCCCAGAGGTGGTGTATAGGTGGTGTTCTGTAATTGAGTCTTGTAGGCACTCATGACTGCACTGAATAAGTCAGTATCACCAACTTCTCCCAGTGATGACATTGAGGTTACAGCTGGAGCTCTGTCAGCCAGCTCTGCCAGACGTTGGTTAGCTGTCGCAAAGGTCTGATACCACGCGCCAAGCGTTACCCACCCGTAGGTTGTGAGATAAGATTTAAGAGCCTCTTTTCTGGATTGCTCTCCGTTATCAGTGGGTAGCGATTTTTGCACAGCACGTTCGTATTCGTCGGCTGCTTTCTGAATTCGTGTCTCGATATCCGGCAGTGTTCCGTTGCCAGAATTTCTTTTTTCCAGAAATGTTGTCACAAACTCACTGGCAGCGTTGTCCATGTCGCTAATCATATTATCCATGGCTGCACGTTGTGCTGAGATAACACCGCTGTATTCGTTTTTACTGAAGGGATTAAAGAATTTTCCAATCGTCGACTGATCTGTTGTTCCGTTCCCTTCTACTGACAGGCTGGCAGTACCACAGATACCGCTGCCATTGGATATTGTGACAGTGTAATTACCACTGGCGGTTTTAGCTGATTCTGTCATCAGTGAAGTCGAGGATTTGGCCGTCTGATTAAAATCATTTAGCCCTGCGTTAACCGCATACTTACACAGTTCCATTTCAAAAATGCCACGCGCTGCTGTTCGTGTGGATGCCTGAACTGGCTGTACAGTCATTGAATAACCATTTGCGATATTATCAGCGGCAACTTGCACCATCACATTGGCGGACCCAACCCCCATTATCGATGCGCCCCATAACATAATGAGCTGAGCGAGACTCCAGCCATTTCCGGTAGGAACGATCATCAGAAAACCTGCGACGAAACTCAGTATGCCGACAATATCGCGCCCGACGCTGAATACCTGTCCCTGATGCCCCGAACGCACAACATGGCGGATACTAATGAAGATACACCAGACGATAGCAAGTACGGCAATGATATTGTTGAACACCCAGAACATGCTTCCGATCAGGGTGGGGTCGCTGGTTGACAGTGGATTGGTGACCACATCACCGAATATCGTGACCAGCGCCTGGCGGGACAGATCGTCAGGATTGGTGGCGGCAGACACAATATCCTGATAGGTCACTGAAGCCATTGCCGGCAGTGAGGATATAGCAAGGCCTGCACAGAGTGCGCGAAGTAAAATTTTCACAGTAACTCCGGAATAGAATTGCGTATGGGCAAAGGCCACACAGGATTTAATTAAGGGGGATGGCGACATGCCACTGGTACTGGCATCTGGACGTGATCAGTATTGTTTACTGGTTACGGCAATTAATGTGGCATTGCGCCAGCCATTGCGGTCGTTCAGAAAATCACGGAAAGTCCCCTGCTCGGGTTCGCTGACTTTTCGTTCATGCAACTGCCAGAGGCGGTATGTAACAATCAGTGCTCTGGAAGCACAAAGAGCGACGCCTGACAGTATCAACACAAGAGTGCTGATGGCGCGTACCAGAGTCGTAAGAGGTAATGAAGAGGCGGCAAAGAGCATACCACTGAGAAACAAAGCGATGGCCAGCAGACTCCAGCAACAGAATCGCCATACTGTTCTGCGCCGGCGGAAACGACGATCCAGATCGTCTACTGACATATGGCTGGCCTGCAGAGCTTCTTCCCACGTGAGGTGGAGTTGCGCCTTTTTATTATTTACCTGACGAAATCTGTCCAGCCTGCGTTTTTGTTGTTCCAGCATATGCTGTACAGAATTCGTTATCAGGCGAGTCTCCATCAGCGGAACAAAAATGTTAATAATCCTCCGGGTGGCTATGCGGGTTATGGATGGTGATTTTTTGACGTTTTTCGTCTGGTCTGAATTTTCCGGTAACTTATTCATTTTTTCAGTCCTGTTCTGACGTCAGCTTTCAACGTGCGTTTGCCTGATTGATTGTTTTCTCAAGGCTACCGAGTTGTTTTTCATAATACTGGCGGGCAGTCAGAGCCAGTTGCTGGCCAGAGATAACATTACCCTGGCGGATCTGTTCTTTCAGATCGTTCAGCTGCCAGTTCATTTGCGCAGTGATTCTTACCAGTTCACGGAGCAGGTTATCCCCCTGCATTTCCTGTAAATCCACCAGGTATGCTGTGTTGGCGTAGCGCCGGCCAGCCTCAAAAGCTTCAAACTCACGGGTACTCATATATCCCCGTGCTTTTGCTTCTGGTGAAGCCACCTGGTCGAAGTAAGCGGCCGCTGAGTCTGACTGCAGTGTTTCAGCCAGTGCTTTACGTGTGCTTTCATTAGGCGTGCTGTCAGCAATCAACGTCAGTTGGGGATTCGACGCAGAATCAATGATGCCGTTGTATTCGTTCTGGAGTCCGACGTAGGTTCGCCCACTCTGGGTATTCACTTCTCCTTTACCCAGAGCACGACCGGCAGAGGGGCGGGAAGTGTTTTTCATGTAAGCCGTCGCTGCATCTATTTGCTTCTGATCCCATGTCAGTGCCGCAGGTGTGTCCGCTGTACCTGCGCCGTGGTAAATCGAGCGTACCTGACTGTCTCCACCTGGTATTTCGCCCACAGAAGGACAAACGGCGGTTCCTCCAAAACGTGCATATTCTGCTTCTGTACAGTAACTGGCGTGTATGGCCGCGCCATCATAAGCTTCCCGCACGGGAGAGTTTGCTGCGCTGGCCAGACGGTCGCGGATGCTACGGTTGCTCACACCGCCACCTTTACTGAGTTTTGAGGCTGCGGATGCTGAGGCACTTTTGCTTTCTGTTGCAATCCCTGATGCGGATTCACTGCAGATGGAGTCTGGCACGGTGAAGCTTTTCCGTGCCTCCTCGAGGCGCTGAGTTTCATTACTGAAAATCATCTGCTGACGTGTCGCCTGTCCGTTCTGGGCAATGACACTTGCCAGCTTTTCAGAGTTCTGATTGATAGCGGTACCCGTGGCTGTCTGGGTACTCAGTATGTCACTCAGCACACCTTTGATGGCCTCCATTCTGGGGACGACCTGCTGTTCAACGGGACGGCTGGCGACGACGGTGACTGAATAAGCATGAGCCTGGTATGCCGTTCCATTCAGGATAGCTATAAGGGCTGCGAGTAATGTTTTTCTTTGCATTTTATTGTCTCCTGCTCGGGGTGGAGCACAAGGTCAGGAAGGCTGTCGTATTTTCTGTCTTCAGGTAGTGGGGCCAGTGGGAAACACTGATATCGCCTGGTGATATAACCTTTCCTGTTCCGGTTATCGATGATGCTGAAAGAACGACGTCTGACGCGCCGTAAGGTGGAAGGGTCAGTATCCATTACAGGCCAGTCACCGGCACTCAGTGCCGGCGTTCCGGGAACGGATGGCCATAACCAGGTATCATCGGACATCAGCGAAGCCAGCGGTGAAGGGAGTATCCACTGGATGACATGCTGAACGTCGAATGGTGCTTCATCCGGGACAGAAACCTGCCATATTGCCGTTGTTATCAGCTCATCTGTGCTGGACGGCAACAACAGCCGCATGCCTGTAACCTTTCCCTGTGTTCTGGCATCCGAGGCGTATATCACTCTGGGATTGGGGGCCGGATGTAACCTGAAGACACGTGACGGCAGAGTGAATGAGAAACTGTCACCTTTTACCTCAAGTTTTTTAAGAAATACCTGCCCTCTGGCAGGTCTCCGGCAGCGTGGGGTGATATGAATTGTACACATCAGAGATTGTATCCCTGTTTTCGGATGAGCTCCGAGGCCAGTTCTTCAATAACATTGTCACTGTTATGTTGGCCCGCCCGGTGCTCAATTAATGACGTTGCAGAACCTCTGGGGAAGTTTTCGGCCAGAATCTTACGTGCCCGAACTGAACCTAACTTATTTGTCAGTGTTTTACGCAGGGCACTGTCTTTTGGCGATGAGTTCAGCGCCCATAGCTCCAGTGGACCGACGGTAAATTTGAGTATTCTCGCAAGCGTGCCACTTTTTACCCTGAATACTCCCAGAACAGGAACACCACTACCATCTGGTGCCGGGCCTTCCGGCATTTTCAGGAAGCGTTTCAGCATAAATTCAGGCACGTTGAAGTTATCCCTCAGTACGGGGATATCTTCGGGTTTGTAGCGCAGTAACCAGAGAGTATTTGCTGACTTAAGAACGCTTTCCGGGTAGTCCCTCAGATACTGCGTACTCAGAACCGTGCGGATAGCAAACTTGCGTTGCTCACGCTCCTGGGTATCCAGATTTTCCCAGATGAAGTCAATGCCCCGGGCGTTATGCAGTTCATCATAAACTTTTGTCTTAACCTCCTGATCAAGTTGGTTAATACGTTTAAGAGCGATTTCATGGTATTCCCGTGGAAGCTGCTTTAACACTTCATCCCTGTATTGTGGCAGGGTGAAGTCACCACCGGCGATCTGACCTGCAAGCAGGTACATGATGCCGGTTTTAAGCCTGCCTGCAGGCGTTTTGTCACCGGCAACATTATTCAGATCGACAGCGATGACCCGGGTTTCCGGGTTGATCATAAACCGGGTATACCCGGATATCATGGGGTAGTCGTTATGTCCCTGCTCGAGAGCGCGGCGGATGTAGTCCAGCAGAAGTTCGTTTGAACCATCACGCTGAACAGTACCGAAAACATCCCTGAGACTGGTATGGCCCAGCATCGAGGACACTTCGGGAAGCTGGGGCATTGCCTGATAATGTGCCCGCTGAGCCGCCATGATATACCCGGCATTGTGGAGCATATCCCGGACTTCGAACCAGGTTGATCTGGCCCACCAGGCTGCATCATGTTTTTCATACAGTCCCGAGTCCTGCAGTGCTGAATCCACCAGTTCTTCCGTTGAGGCGCGATAAAGTCGCGGATTATTTTCACCGTACTCTTTAAAAGCCAGCTCGATAAGCTGGTTGATAATTTGTCGGGTGTCTCCGGGGTTACAGGGTTGACCGGTACCGGTATCGACACAGAGAGCACACAGCACAGATGACATGAAATTCTTTTCCGGCGTAATAGGCTTTTTAGCGCCGTACATCACGTCAAAAAGGTTACGGGTGTATTCCGGATCATTGCTCAGAATAATACCGACAGCTTCGTCTTTTCTTTCCGGAGGAAGACTGTCGCGAATAAGCTGAACCAGTCCCTGAGCACTGTATCCCTTATCGATATAGGCAATGAAGGGCAGGTTTTTCTGAGCAGATGATATCTGTATTTCCGACAACGTATTAATCAGAACTGATTTACCCAGTCCCGGATCGCCTGGTGCCAGTTCTGTATGTTTATTTTGTTGGGATGACGCCAGACCAACCTCAAATGCGGAACCGTCTTCTGTATGTAACATCAGATTCCCTTTGCCTCGCCAGACAGAGCCTGCCCTGTTAAGCGGGAAAAGCGAGATGGCATGTGACAACGGGGGATACAGGGGAACCGGGCCGGAGCCTCCGGATGCCGCGAGAATGGTATTCACCCAGGCGCGTCGGGGATCGCCAAATGTTGTCGTGGTGCCACATACGCCCCAGCCTTCAATGGCCGATTTCAGAATGGCCTGGTTTCGTGTGCATATTTCACGTGTTTTTCCCCACGTGGAGGCCATGATGGTCATTATGCAGACAGGTTCTTTTTCATCCGTTGCAGCCAGGGTCATAACGGATTCATACATTGGACGAACGGCAGAAATGAAGCTGCTGTAAGTCAGAAGCGTTTTCTTCAGATTAAGAGCCTTCATCCCGCCGGGCATCAGATCCATTCTGATGCGCCAGGGGACTGCGCGGGGGACGGCACGGACCAGTTCGTTAAACGTCTGCAGATTTTGCGGAGGTAAAGTAATCGATACCATTCCGTGCCAGAGTCCGCCCGCCTGAACCAGGTTGCCCTGTGTGGTCACCTGAGTGTTGAATAACTGCAAATGCAATGAAGGAGCATGTAGTACGGATTCATCGTCAGTCCAGCGATATCCCGCTGGCTGGGCATCTTCAGGCAGGTGGGGTTGCCAGTTACGCGGTGTGCTGTGCCGTTCTGTCTGACGACGTATTTCACGCCCGACCTCGTGTATATCCAGTAGCCGGAGAATCAGGCCATCAGATGAATGTCTCAGTGCCTGTTCCACATTATCAAGAAAAGCTTCGTGGCGGATTTTCAGTGCAGATAAGGCCCACTGCCAGGGGGACTGGGCAAAGCGTGCTTTCGGTACCCGTTCAGCCAGTCTTCTGACAAGCTCATCATGGGCGGTGCGATCGCTGTTGCTGATAAGGTCGGGTCCACTCCAGATCGCCAGCCAGCAACGCTCCCGGACCAGCCATGGGGACAGTGTTGTGACTTTCTCATCGACCACATCCTGTAACTGGATACCTGTATTAGCCAGTGAGCGCTTTTGTGGGGCGACCATGTCTTCGATTTCTTCTTTCCCCATGTCAGGATCACGCTCAAAAACGAAGCTGATTTTATGACCGCTGTTTTTATATGCCGTATTCAGGCTGTCACTCATGCTGGTGATCAGCGATTCCAGTGAACCTGGGCCAGTCTGGTCGGATGCTTCATCCATTTCCCTGAAAGCACCGCTGACTTCAAAGACAGAGAGATATTCTCCACGCTTTGTGGCTGCAATATAGGGCGAATTCAGCCATGGGCGGCGTTCACGATCCTGTCTGTCCAGACCAATTACAGTACGTAAATCGCAATATTCAACAAAACTGCTTGCGACAGAGAAACGGGATAGCGTGTTCAGACAGTCTTCGATAGTGAAGATTAAACGGTTTATGTTCATAGGTGAGGGAACTCCGGACTTACAGGAGGGAGGTTTGTGCAGTTTGATTTTTTTAATGCCACCCCGCGCTGGAGTGGCATGAAGAAAAATCAATCAACGTATTCTTTTTTGATGAATGAATCTGGTGTCAGAATCAGGGCAATCCCGTTCATTTTTTCACGCAGGGGCGAACGACCGGAAGGTGGATAGCGACGAAAAACGTCAGCGAAATCGGCCGGGCGGAAACTGCGGAATTTATCCTCAACCGCCAGTCTGTTTTGCATCAGTGCAGAGAGCGCTTCCCGTCCCCGCCGGACCCGGAACTTATCATTACTGAAAACTTCCTGTAATGAACGGCGGTTAAGGGCCACGACTGTGGATGGATGAAGGTCGGGTAGCCACACCATAACGCCCTGTGCTGCGGCATAACCATTCAGTGAATGCCAGGCGTGGCAGAAAGCACATAAGCTGTAAGGCGGGCCGTCTTCATGAAACAGTTCCTGCTCTTTCTCTGACAACGGCTCTGTACTGGTGATTTCAGCTTTCTGTACATGGCGGAGTGAAAGACGTCTGGCAGACAGACGGGCCTGCTCAAGCGCCCGTTCAGCGGCTTTTACTGCCGTGTTGTACTTTTCCTTTTCGCCGGTTGCGACTGGTTCACCACGCCTGATTAACTTAACCAGATGTTCTGTGGCCTTATTAAGACGAACTCGTGTGTCACTGATTGTGTCGGTAAGCTGTCTGAGTGGCCATGAGTCATCCAGTCTGAAACGGTGCCTGACGTTTTGCCGGCAGCAGATACATCGACCGGGCGTTGTTAATTCCGGTTCCGGTAACAGTGGCTCCTGTGTATGAACCACATCAATTTCTGGAAAGGGATACAACCACAAGTTTTTAATGCTGTGTTGCATGAGCAGGCTCCGTACTGGTGTAACGTTTCACGGCTTCCAGAATGATGTTTGCGATTTCATCGGAACAGCATTCTGCAAAAATGAATTCCTGATCGTCCCGACTGTCGTGGGCAATCACATTGCCGTTTTCTGTTCGTCGTAACGTTATGTGCTCCGGGCTCCAGGCAGACATATGTGCCTCCTTGTATTGCCGAACAGGAAGGGCACCGGATAAATGCCAGTGCCCTGGACAAGATTAGCCAATGGAAATTGAGGAAATCCCCAACTGTTTCTGGCTGCGACTCATCATTTCAGGTCCGGCGACAAGTACCGCCCCAATGACGATAGATACAATGCAACTAGCCAGTCCCATCCCCCCTTGTTTCCCAACTTTTTTCAGGCCAATCAGGCCCCCGAGAAACAGAATTACGCCGATGAACTGCGCAATAGTCAGTGATGATGACTGTGCTGTTTTGGCACCTTGTTCGACATTGCGAACCATATCGGCAAGATCTCCATCGGCAAGAACGGCTTTGGGCAGCAACATCATGGGAATGAGCAGCAGGAACTTAGTCAGTTTGCTCCGGCATGACATTACAAACAGTTGTGCGTGGATAAATGCGGCGTACAGACGGGCCGCTACGACACGAATACGTGACATAGTTTCTCCTTAAATGGATATATCAGTGGTTTATATGAAGGTGAAAAAAATCAGAAGACGATTCCAATGCTTGCCAGCAGGGCATTGAGGACACGATCGATAAAGACCAGCAGGACGCCGGCAATAAATTTGACGTTTCCCTTACTGACGGATTCACTGGCACTCAGTGCGGTATGTCCATCGAGTCCGGCCTTGCGCCAGATGGATATCCCGTTCATTACAAATCCAACACCGGCCAGCTTGGCCAGCGACAGAACTGCATTTGCTGCGCCAGCAGCAGCGCCAAACGTCTGAGGTTGTACATATGCAATCGGGCCAAATGAGTCAGCCCTGAATCCCATTTGTACGCCTCCGGCGTTAATCATTGCCGGGAGTGATACGAGCATGCAGCTGGTTAACATCCCCGCAATAAATTTTCCGGGAGACATTTTTACCGGACCGGCTGAACGGGCGCGGGCAAACAGGGTAATCATGCTGATCACCCCGATGAATTCTCCCCAGGTAAACAGGAAATCCATTCCGGCACTGAAAATACTGCTGGCAAAGTTCTCAATGGCGGTCAGGGCATCCATGTTCATCAGCGTAACGTCCCTGCACTGGTGATGATGGTCCGGGTAGTCGGATCAATCCGCTGGATCACCACATTGCCCAGCGTCTGACCTTCTCTGACAGCCCAGGTACTACCCTGCCAGCGAATCCAGGCCATACCAGTTTCCATCGACATGATTTTCATTCCGTTAAGTACAGACGACGTTTTTTTCTTTGCTGGATGCGGTGTGGAAGAGGATTCAGTGACGCTTTTCTGTGTCATTATTCCGTTCAGGCGGCTCCGGATATCATCCAGCTGACGGCGTGTTTCCTGTGCGTATTCTTCATCCTTTTTTATAGCTTCGCCCAGCTTGTTAATGCTGTCGTGAAGCATATTCAGTGTTGCCTGAATTTTTTCATCGCGGTTATCCAGCTCTGTTTTTACATCCCGGGCAAGCTGGCTCATATCTTCTCCTGTCCGGACAGTCATAGTCTCAGTGGACTGAACGGAAGGTGATGATTCTTGTGTGGTTTGCCAGGTCTGTACGCCAGCATCCGCATCATTAAACGGAGGCATGCCTGTTTCCGATGGCGCTCTCAGGAACAGATACCATATGGCTGCGAGCAACACGATTGCACATAGCCCCCATGTTGCTACAGATATCCCCCAGACGGAACGTTTCCAGAAGGGGGCGGGTTTCTCTTCGGGTTCACCGAAGCTGCCGGTTTCATCTATTTCTGTTTCAGGTTTCATTATGGTGTCTCCGGTTGTTCATCATACCGACGTTGCATCACAGCTTTTCTTTGCTCCATGGCTGTCTGCATTCGTGCCTGCGAGCGTTGTTCCGCCTGTGATGTACGATTAACTGAAGGGGAAATGCCACTGGAAAGGGAAGATGACCTGGCGTCGTTTGTCATTACCGGGTCAACAAACAGAATTGATACGACTTCATGCTGATACACTTCTACCTGTTTATAGGGCTCACTTTCTGCCTGGCGGGTTAATATCTGACTTCCTCTTTCCGCCATACCACCGGCAATAACGCCCGCAACAGCTTCACCACTGGGCATTCCCACGCGTCCGGTAACCGTGCCATAGTTACCCTGAATAACCTGCGTGTTGGCATCTTTATAAAGTGTGCCAATACTGCCCACACCTCCTAACACTGACGGCAGAATGATATGTTTAAACCAGCGTGTATTCACATTGCTGGCCACGGATGACATCAGGTTGTCTTCCCGTTGAGCATATGCATTGACCTTAAGGTCCATGCCGTTCCAGCTCATCCGGTCGAAATGGATCTCCACGCCGTTACCCACCAGTTTGACTCCCGGACTGAACAGCGTTGCCCCTGCCCAGGGGCCAGCGGGAATGGTTGCGATAACCTTGGATGACGGGTTATCAGAATCCACTGCAGTATCAATATATGCCGGTATACGGGTCAGAGCAGGTATCAGTTGTATCCCTTTTTCTGCTACAGGCGTGGACAGGCTGGCATTCTGTAATGCGAATTGCTGCGTACCATTCTGCCCTGTTGTTTCTGCCGGAGATTTATTCCACATAGTCGTTGCTATGGTTGGTGTACTACCGGCAGGATGCTGATCTTTTATTCTTACAATCAGCTTTTGCAGCCGCTCCATACGTTTTTCACTGGCTGCTCGATCCTCCTGTGGTGTGCCGGAAGCCTGGCGATGAGCATAGTTTTCCGGTTTTGCTGCAGGCTGTTGTTGCTTTTCCGGAGTGTCCGGAATATCAAGCCCCTGTGGAAGACTGGCAATGAACGTCTGATTATTGCGGGCTGCAGCTGCGGCCCCTCGTTCATTATCCGCTCTTAACAGTTCACGATAGTGAGGCGTTTCGGTAACGCTGCGCGTTCCGCCGCTTGCTGCACTGTTAATGTTCACGGCTGACTGCATATCGCTGTTACTCCCTGATAGTTTGGAAAACGCGATATAGCCGCCGCCAAATAAGATGATGCTGCCCAGTCCAAGCAGGGCAGCCAGTTTCTTTCCGGATTTACCGGCATCCTGTTCAGCACTCATGATTACTCCAGTTCTGGTGTCACGTGAACGGACTGGCCATTCACAGAGAAAGTCAGTAGTGGGGTGACGGGAAGTTTCCAGAGATGAGTTCCGTCGGCAGAGGACAAGGTCTGTTCAAATTCATCGCGCAACATCGCCCGGGAACGAACCAGAAGGTCATCGCCGTGTTGCCAGATCGTTGTATCCGGGACATTACCTGTGAATTTCAGCCTCTTAACTGAAGGGTCCCGGGGAGGAATACCATCCAGAAATGCCTGTAATGTTGCATCATGCAGGGCGATCTTATCCGTCGGGATGGAGACAACTGGGCTGGTTGGTCCCTGCCGTGGTATTCGCAGATCCAGACGACTGTCCATTTCCTGACTGGATGACGGCGTATCTGTTTCGCCACTGGTTACGTTCAGGATGACCGGTACCGACAGACCTTTCAGGTAGACAGAAATATTTCCGGATGCCCATGGCCGCAATGGTGTGATTGTCACCATGTTCTCGTTGTACTGCACATCAAAGAGTTTTGGTGCCGCGTTATAAGGAGGATCGGATTGTGGCCATGGTGAACCGTTGATATCGGTAAATGTCACCACGCTCAGGTTGTTCATGGCTGTGCGAACAAGAGGAAGGCTGGCACCGGGGGACAGATTAACTGTCAGAGAGCTGATACGGGGTACAACACTGGTGATGGGCGCATTGATGGCCCGCTCGTTATCCGCCATGAGACTGCGTAGTGAGCGAATCTCATCGGCGGAGAGCTCAGAATCAAGCCTTGCCGCATCCTGTACCAGCGGGCTGGCCTGCCCGGGGGCAGGCAGCTCACCTTTTACCAGTGTTGCCGGAACACCTCCGGTGTTTTGGGAGGTGTTCTGAACGTGATCGCTGGCAGAATTTGTCGTTTGTGGTGTGCGTGCGTTCTGCCATCCTGCGTTATCTGCAGACGTGGCGGCGCTGCACACCAGGAGCAGTGTGCTCAGTAAATAACGTGATTGCATATTACTTATCTCAGGAGTTCGGTCCGGCGTTACGGGAGATCATCTGCCGGATTTCCATACCGGATGGTTTCAGTCTGGGGTCAACACGCTGGATGGTGATTTCGAAAACAAAAGACTGTTCTGGCTTGCTGGTTGTCTGGCCGACCAGACGCATACGGACAGGATACTGGAATGTCCAGAACCATACGCCGTCGGACATTTGTCCCTGTCGTACCAGAACGCCAGCACCTGTCGTGGCGGTCAGATTCATCTTCTCTTTCTTGATCGTCTCCAGAATGTTAGATGCCTGTAATGCATTCACATATCCGACAAAACCTTCGTCAGAAAAACGCGGAGACAGGGAGGAGATCTGTGAACGATAGTGCACAAAATCCAGGTTGAATGCGGTCGCCAGTGCCTGGCTGCCAAAGGCCATTGCATCATTCTGACTCCATGCTGGCTGACTTGTTGGTGCCAGCCTGACCAGACGACCATTGTCTGTAGCGAAATATTCGCGCTCCACATTCGTTGAGTGCCAGTACTGAATGGCGTTACCAGTAATACTGATAAGAAGACATGTGCCCGTACATAAAAGCGCTTTTATCAGCGCAGGGACATTATTTGCCCGCTGTTCTGACTGCTTCATAGCCCTGATTGTGCTCTTCAGTATTTCCGGGTCAGGTGCCGGATGTGATGGCGAGGATGGCTCGGTATTTTCGGTCATAGGTTGTAGTCCTTCCAGGGATCAATATTCCCCGGCAGCTTTTCATTCACCTTGTCCACGACCGCGTCGCAGACCTGGTTTTCCAGCTGCGACAGAATGTCGTCAAGGCTGGGGAACTGGGGGAGGTTTATGCTGATTTTTTTGATTCGTGACAGACAGGACTGCAGGGATGAGGAAACATCGTTTTCACGTTGTGACCATGCATCCGCAGCTGCACGTGCTCGCTCATATCCTGTATTACTACCGGCCTGTGCCGCGCTACCCGCACGACAGGTTGCAGCACTTGCCGTGGATGAAATCAGGATAAGGCCGAGCACGGCAACCAGAGACTTATGCATGTTCATATGGCTTCCTTACCGGCTCATCGGCCGGGGCTGTGGGAGAGATCCTGATGCAGAGTTTTTTCCTGCCTGTCCTCCGGCTTTTGGCTGTTGGACCACTGCTGCCATGACTGCTCGAAGCCCAGGTTCCGGTACAACGCATCAGGTTGTTTTTCCGGCGTGTAGACAGCAGCAAAAAGCGGTTCTTCCCGGGTTTTCAGATGAAACTGCATAAGCTCCGGTGCAGGGCGATTCGTGCTGTCAGCATCGTGGTTTACCGCTTCACCATAACCTGCAAAGCGTAAACCTTTGTCGGTCAGCGCATTGATAACCAGCTGACTGTTGTCGGCTGATGGGGTGGCCAGTGCCGGATACAATGTGCCGTTCAGCCGGACCACACCCTGCAGATGTTCATCGGCACTCTGGACAAGTAGCAGGTTGAGTTCACGCGTATCCTTATCCACTGATCCCAGAACAGGTGTCAGCTTGTCAGGGGCTGCGCTGGTTATTTCTGTTACCTGATTTGCGTTCTGTGGCGCGGAGACCGGATGTCGGTCTTCACCGATAAACAGATGTGAGCCGACGTTTTCTGGCATACGTAACGCTTTCATCTCTTCGGGCCACCCCTGGCTGATTTGCGCAGCCACTTTCATAAAGGTTTCGACCGGAATCGCCTGAATACGCTGACCTTTATCCGGATTATCATGTGATACCGAGATCCCGTTGGTAACTGACTCCATGGACCACTTATTCCGGAAACGTGCTTTTTGCTCTCCCGGGAGGATGAATTGTTCGCGGTTCTGAAGTGTCAGTGTCACCACGTCACCTTTCTGATGGTTTTTGACCAGACTTTCCAGTTGTTCCCCCCAGTAGAGTTTGCTGCCACTGCGGTTTTTAAGCTCAACAAAGAAACTCTCTCCTTTGCCGGGTGCATATTCAGCACGACCAAAATTGTGCAGTACGGCAGTCACGCTCTCTCCCGGGCGAAGTTTTCCTGGTGGTTCTTCACCTTGTGCCGCATCTGCCGTTTTGCCAGGTTCAGCCGGTGATGATGCAGGGACGGTGCTGACGGTTGATGCTTCAGGGGCTACTGGGGACGCCGGGGATTGTGTGGCTTCTTTTTCCTGAACAGGGTCTGGGACTGCTGGTTGTTCAGGGGTATTCCGGTTAAGTTCCGGTGTTGGCTTATGGGTGACAACAGTATCCTTACCGACAGCCATTTCCTTGCGTAATTTTTCGAGCGCCGCTCGCTGATCCGGGAATTTCATGCGCACTTTGATGTTGTGCTCGATGATCAACTGCATCGCTTTTTGCTTAAAGGCATCACTGCCCGTCAGCTCAATGACACCACCATAAAAATCAGTGGCCACAGCAAGTGCAGCCAGAACACTGCGATCGTCATTGCTGGCACCGTTGACCATTTCCAGCCGGTTTACCCGGTCAATGAAGGCAGGTTTGCCATCCAGTTTGTACAGGACGGTTCTGTCTGCTCGTTCTTCACCTTCCAGCGATTTAATGATTTCGTCCAGATTGAGCGATATCGGTGCATCAGGGCGTTCCGGGGCGTAGACAATACTGTCAGGTGCCGGTGTGGTCGTCGTGGTTTCCGGTGAGGGTGTGGGATCACTGTTCTCATGCGCCTGTGAATCCGTTTTTTTACGCGTAAAAAAGCCACGCGCTTTGTCGAGAAACGATGAAGTATTATCAGAAGATGATGTGCTCTGAACAGGTTGCTGTGGAGTGGGGTCATCCCGGACAGCCGGTTCTACTGTATCTGTTGTGGCCTGAAGTTCTGACTCATCAGCCTGAACGTGGCCTGTGTCCGGTTGCGACGGCATATCACTGTTTTCCTGCAGATGCTCAGGATTTTCATTGTTCATCAGCTCCTGATATGCGCTGTAGTTTTCGTATTCTTCGGGGCCATCTGACTCAGGAAGGAACGGCTCTGGCTGAAGGGGAATGTCTTCAGTTACATGGTTGACCGCCTCTTCCCGGGGAGTATCCGGGGATATTCCGGTGCTTTGTTTGTCATCAGGCTCCGTCATCACGGTCATTTCCTCTTTGACTGCATCAGGGGAAGGTGATGGCTCGGCTGATTCATTCATGGTTTCAGATGAGGGACTGTCTTCAGGGGATGCGGTGGTGGCAGCAGGGGCCGGTATTTCAGGTGAAGTGCCGGATTCCTGTTGTGACTCGTTTTTTTCCGGTTGTGACAGTTCAGCTTCAAATTCACGCCAGTCTTTATCTGTGGCCACCGAGACAACTTTTTCCGGAGGTTCCGCCGGATGAGCGGGTTCATCAGGGGCAGACGCCGTTGTACTTTCCGGGGACGCCAGTGATTCTGCAGGGGAGTCCTGAACTACAGAGCTTTCCGTTTGCGCCTGAACGTTATCAGCGTGCCGCTCATCTTTGCCGTTATTTTCAGTGGCGTGACTGGTAAATGACTGTGTTTCATCAGCAATGTTACTGCTGGAAGCAGCTGGTTGTTCCTGCTGCGTGGCGGACGGCAGAGAAGGTCCCTGGTCATGGCTGTGCCCTGTATCGGGTGATGTTTCAGGATATTCTGTCGGAGTCATGGTTTTTTCCTCAGTGTGGACCGGTGTAAAAACGAGGTTGCCTATCACCAGTGCCTCGCGCATTTCCGGGGTGTTACTGTTGGGGGTGGAAACCCCGATGTGTTCTAACTGGGCGTTGATGACATGCTGAAAAGCGGCCCGTCCCCGGCTTGCGTCCAGGTCATTGAAATCGGTCAGCCCCTGCGCTTTTTCGGCATCGGTGAACGCAGGAAAGATGACCGATCCTCCTGTCAGTTCTGCGGCTTTTGTTGCACTGACGATACCTTTGTTAACCCGGATTGCATGATCGTTGTCGGCACAGAAGATAAAGGGGCTTTGCGTCCACTTTTGCCGGGCATTTTCGGCAACGGCAATCATGTTGCCTCCATCCACCGTCATCAGTACCGGAAGGCCCGTGGCTTCGTGCAGGGAGGCCGCAGTGGCATAGCCCTCGGCAAACAGTACCGGCTGACCGTTGCGCGGTGTGCCCAGCGCAAACCAGTTACCGGTTTTCTCCGAATCTATCAGGATGCGGGCATCTTTCCCCCCGGTGACCGGAATACGCTGGTAAGAGCGTATCGCGCCGTTACGGTTACTGAAGGGAATAACCAGTTCATTTTTGTTGTTTACCCGCACCCCCGGTGCAGCCTGAATGCCTTTCCGGGTCAGGTATTCATGTGCTGTGGCCTGCGGCCATTTGTTGATATAGCGGCGGGCATACGCGGCCTGTCGGTTGTACTGTGCTTTCAGTTCCCGCTCCGCGTCCTCCCTGCGTTGCATTGAATGCGCTTTCAGGTGGAGTCTTGCGCGGGGATCTGTCTGTTCTCCGCCGGAGAAGGTCCAGGTGATCGGCGAATTATCCGCGCTGCGATAATCCCTGTACCAGCCGGCAGGTCTGCCGTCCAGGAATCCGCGATATGCGCCACTTTTTTGTCCTTTTTTGTCATCGGCGGTCGGGACACGGTGGATTTTCCCGTCCATGACCGGCAGTTCTTTCAGAACCAGTCCGGCATTCTCCAGAACCTGGGCAAACTCGGTGACCGGATCACTGCCGTTCATGGAGACGTCCTGTGGCCGGGGCAGCCAGCGGTCCAGCCTGGACAGGTCCGCCCCCGGGCGGGCGAACCAGAGTTTGTGCTCCTTGTCCCAGATGACGGGCGTGTGCCCGTTCATCGGGGGATGTGCTTTTTTGAGATCTTCTATTTCATCTGCAGGCACGGCAAGCCAGGTGCGGTAGCGGGATACAGACGGCATGAGTGCTTCTCCTGAAAAAAGACGGAAAAAAACCACCGCCGGAAGCCGGGGGTGGCTGGGGGGATAGAAAATCGGGGGAGAAATGTTTGTCAGGGTCTCCAGTCTGTACCCTTATTCCAGCGATCCTGCCAGTGTTCAAGATATTGTGCGGCTACATCCGGCATATTCTTGAGCACAACGACATTCTCTGAATTCTTGCGTGCAGCAGCACGAGAGAAGTTATAGGAGCCAGTTTCAACCGTGTTTCCGTCAACAATGATGACTTTGTCGTGATGGATGGGGAAGGCATCTACAGTCCGGAGAGGAATGTCCAGCAGGTTGATATATTTCATCGCTTCCTGACTTGCCCGGTTCGTATTCCCCTTGTCATCAACAACAATACGGACGTCCACTCCGCGTTTTTTCGCTTTTGCCAGCGCATGCATTACATCCGGGTCGGTGAAGGAATATGCCATCATCCTGATGGAGCTTTCCGCACTGTTGATTGTGTCAAGCACCAGAGCGGATGCGCTTCCTTCAGGAGAAAAGCCGACCTTCACGGATGGCGTGTCGATCATTGCAAACGATGGTGTCGTGAACAGTAACGGGCATGCCAGTAGCGATACCCGGAGCAGAGTAACGATAGTTTTTTTACCTGACATAAAGACTCCAGAATTTAATCGAGGCCAGTCCAGTCTCGTGGTGATTCCGTATGGTGGCGATACCACCATGGACGACCGGAGGCGATGGCCCCTCTCAGAATGCTGAAAATGCGAGTACAGATCGTCCTGACAGTCCAGCCTGAACGGTCGAGAATGACGAAAAATAAAATGATGCCGGTGCAAATCCAGAAGGTTGTTTTGGAGGGAAAGGGGCATATAAACAGATAAATCATGGTGAACGGCAGAGGTACGCCCTGGATGTTGACTGGCGGTGTTGCATATCGCCAGAAACCTTCTCTTTTCATGACCGTAACTCCCCTGGCGGGATAAAAAGAATCGCTTCTCTTCGGTCAACTTCATTCCGGATATACATTTCCAGAATCTGGTCCCGGATACGGCGCTTCTCCTGCCGGATTATGGCATCAATGTGATGCCCCCACTCTGCATGCGGCATTCCGGAAAGATTGTCGCGAAGCTCATCGTTAATGACGATATATTCCCGGACGGCTTTACGACCACCGTCATTTGTTCTGACCAGAACCTGAACCAGAATGAACTGCAACAGTGACAGGACAGCCCAGGCCATCGAATCCCTGATGACAGGGGGAAACAGCCCAAGAAGACGTGCCAGCGTTTCACCAGGAGATTTCGTATGCATGGTGCTCAGGCAGTAATGCCCGGTGTTGCCTGCCTGTACCGCTGCGTCGGCGGTTTCGTTATCCCTGATCTCACCAACACCGATAATTTCGGGATTACGTCGTACAGCAGAACGCAGTCCGGCAGCAAAACTGACCACATCACGCCCGATTTCTGCCTGATGCGGTGGGAGCAGATCGTTTTCATTTCCCAGGATATATTCCACCGGGTCTTCATATGTCACGATTTTGGCGTCGGGGAAATTGTCCATAATGTAACGGTACAGTGCTGAACACAGCGTTGATTTTCCTGACCCGGTTTCACCACATACAAATCCCAGACCGCTTTTGCAGACCATTGCTTCAAGCAGGTCTGGTTCAATGTTCATGGAGAGAATGTCCGGTATTTCTGTCGGGATGACACGCATGGTTATTGAGACTGCTTTCTCCTCTGCACCAGATGTGCCCTGAATGAGGTGGGAGCGTAACCGGATGCGTTCTCCGCGTTTAAGACCATAGCGACCGGATGCATCCCCGTTAATCTGTATCGTCCTGTCAACCGGATTGCCTGCCAGAACGCGGGGAACGACTTCCCGACCGAACAGTTCATCAATCAGGGAGGACATGAGTGTGGTTGGTAACGTTGCACTGGAACAACGCACCCGTCGGCCAAAGCGACTGACAGATACAGGTGACCCACCGGTCAGATCCACATCACTGACTTTATGTGCGGCACACCAGACAAAGAAATGCCGTAATTCATCTGCAGTGAAACGCTGAAACGGAAAAAGACCAAACTCATCAGGAATATTCATCGGGAGCCTCCTTCAGTGCCTATAAGCGGACGCCAGTGAGATTTCTGAAGATTGAATTCCGCATGATTTTTAAGGCGACGAACACGATCTCCAGTGACCAGTTTTTTCCCGTCACCTGTAACGGTTTGCATTTGATCAGAAACATCCGGACGGGTGATCATGCCCTGACGCCAGAGAAGTGAGTACAGCATCATGCCCCGGTAATCACGGGTGAGGGTTTTCTGGTTGGCTTCAAGCGTCAGGTCGGCGTTTTGTCTTCCTTCCTGCCATCCCTGCCGTAATGCGGTTTCCCACACTTTTCGTTGCACGCTGTCTTCTGGAACGACGCTGCCTTCTGTACCCGGAGTGGCTGTTGTTGAAAGCCCCCGGAGAAGCCAGTCACGCCAGCCCGGTGGATTGCTGACAAAGCGTTCAGGGCGAATGATGGTCCAGACCCGGGAAGAGGTCCGGATTTGATCTGGCGTGATATGAGCTACGTCCTGTGCTTCATCAATAACCGGTGGTAGCCAGCCTTCCGGGCTAATCAGTGGCCGGAAATCGTATAAGGCATTAAGTGTGCTTTCCCGGGCGTTGAGTGCCTGAATCAGCTCCCATGAACGCTGAGCCTTGCCACCACGAAATCCAAGCGTTTTACCTGCGTCGGTCAGCATTTTCCAGCGTGTTTCTGACAGACTATCCGGCTTTTCACTTCGTGGTTTAAGCCATGCATTAATGTCAGGTGGTGGCGTATTGACACCACCTGGCGAGATGGTAGGGGAAGAAGAACAACCAGTAAGCAGTATTACTGGCAAAATGAGAGAGGTGAGTGCTTTCATTTTTTCCGGTTCTCCGGCTGCATGAAGCTGACCTGTAACAAGCCCGGATATTGATGGATTGTTGCTCTCCAGGCTGTCTGGGCTTCAATAAGTCTCAACGTATTGGAAAACGTCATATCCCGGACGTGAAGGTTGACTGGTAACGGCAGGCGGACACCATTGTAGTTAAACTGCATCCCCCTGACTCTGGCCAGTTCGTTCAGTAATTCAATTGCATCACCTTCCCAGTCAAAGGAAAGGCGATCGCTGTTAGCTGTCAGAAGATGAGACCCCGTTGAAACCGGAAGTTGGCCGGAAAACACACCTTTGTCCCATAATGTGTACTGAGTGTGCCGGGTAACCGCCACATCAGAGGCAGCACCGTAGTTACGCGGAACAGGAGTATGCTGAGAAGGGGAGTTGCAGCCAGCCAGAAAAAGGGCGGCAAGACACCCCGCAGGTATAATACGGTTCATAATAATTCCTGAGCAGTTAAATCAGAATGGGATATACCGGTGCTCCGGTACAGACAGGATGATGTTTGTTTCCGGCTATACTTGCGTTACCGGAAATAAATGCCAGTGTGGCCAGGTAAATAGCCTCATAGTTTACTGAAGGTGATTATTCCTGATACTGGCTGGTTGATGTGTCGTCAGACATAAAACGAATATGAGCGTAATCTTTAACGCTCCGCGCCGAATCGATCCATGATGGATGACTCGACGATTTATGAATCGAACGTACCGGCGCTTGTCCCTGAAACAGTTCCCGGCCCTCGTCCGGATGACCTGCAATTCAGACAGGCACATGTGCCCGTACACTCTTGTATCTTACTGAGTATATCAGAATTTATGTAAATTCAAATATCCTCTATGCCTCTTTGTTGTATTTTCCGTCAAGTATGAGCCGGGTACCATCGTAATGCATGATCAGGGCATCAAGGTACGCCGGTTTGAATTTCTTGCCGAGCCTATCTCTGGCCAGAAATGATAAACAATGATTATGTGTCATTATTACTATGTTCCTTTTATGAGATTCTCTTGCGATTGATTCAAGCGTCTTATAAAGATCATTATTGCAGTCTGATAAACTGTCCATAACGACGGGGTCTTTACCGGAGAAGAATTTTGCAGTTTGTATGGTTCTTACCGCATTGCTGGAGTAAATATCATATTCACTGAAGATTGTTGCGAACTTAATACCTTCCTGCTGTGCTTTCTCTGTACCGGTAATAGTGATTCCGCTTTTATCCGAATAGCATGGCATATCTGAACGGTCGCAACGTTCTCCATGGCGGAAAAGGAAAATAACGGTGTTATCAGCATTAATTTCTTTTGCCTGTTCTAGGGTGATATCGGGAAGCGAGCTTTTTGCTTTTGTCACTGCAGCTACCAGGAAAACAGAAAATAAAAGAATGAATGCTGTCTTTGAATAAGAAGAACGTGGTTTCATCATGTTATTTAAAATGAATATAAAAATACCCCCGGGTTTAGTGCCGGGGGCGGGGACAGTAATCAGAAAGTGAACTGAAGTTGTGCCATTGCACCGTAATCGTGGTCAGTTCCTACCAGGCCGGAAACATCGATATGTACGACGTCAAATGGAGAGATACCAACGCCAGCGGTGAAGGCGCTTCCGGAGTTTGATGCCATGTTCTGACGATAACCGGCACGCAATTGCGCCCATTTCCATGCGTTAAATTCAGCACCAACACTTGCAAACTGACGTTTGCTGTCAGAAGTGAAGCCACTGGCAGGAGTCAGATCAACGTCAAGAGCAGTGGTAAACAGGTCATTATGCCAGGATACACCGGCGGTTGCCTGTGGACGAACTTTGAAGGTTTCTTTAAAGCCATTGACGACTTTAGTATCAATACTGCGTGGAATGATGTTCTGGGCAACAAGACCGACAGTCCAGTTGTCATTCAGGTCTGTATAAGCACCAATATCGGCGTTGAATCCGTTTTTCGTGTTGTGGTACTTGTCACCGTCAAAATCGTCTTTGTCGTAATCACGAACCGTTACGTTGTAGTTAAACAGGTCCACACGCTGATATTTTGGTGTGACGCCAAGAGACCATTTTTGTCCGGCCGTTTCCAGTTCTTTGGCAAATGAAATTCCGACGTCGGTAATTACAGCTGCACGCCCGAATGCGCGTGAGGTCAGGGCATTCTTATCGACGTCGGTAATTGTTCCATTGGCAACTTTGTCCAGATAATCCAGGTCTGCATCGTTTACTTTTCCGTTTACGCTGACAGTTCCGTAAGACTTGACCATAAGGGCAAACGGCAGAGTGTCATTTGCCATGGCTGCTACAGCTGATACACCTACCTGAGCATCTGCATTGATATTGCGGAATTCCTGCAGACGATGTTTAAGATTTGCCGCTGCCTGTTGTACGCCATGCTGGTTATCTACAGCACTGTCAAACAAATCCCAGTCATCTTTAACATCATCAGCTTTATTTGATACATCATTAGGATCAGCAACTTGTGCCCCAACAGACGGCAGAAGAAGGCTGAAATCATCATTGCTGTTGTGCTTTGTCAGTAAAGCCGGGTTTGCCAGAGGTGCCACACCATAATGGGAAGATGCTACCCCGGTGCCACCCATTGCATCGTTACGCGCTTCAAAATATGACGTCGCTGCTGCAGCGTTAAAGGAAAATAATACAGCAGATGCAATGATGGTGCGGGTAATATGATTTTTCTTCATCATTTAATTTCCTGTTTATCAGAATTTAGACAAAACAACGCTATGACACGGATGTGCCGTAATTTTTTACTTTGGTACTATCTGGTATTTACCAGGGTAATAAAGACGTATTAAATAAGCTAACAGGTAGTATTTGCCCTGTAATAAGGTTCTCGGCAAGGCCAGGTCTCAACGTGACGCGTCGCAAAGACATTGTTGTATTCTGCCTGGTTGTATATTCAGTTAACCATTTTCTTTTTTCATCGTTCAGAAGTGTTGGTGATAATGATAGTGCCGGATATATTACAGAGCCATTTATTTCTTTTTCCTGTCTCAATATTACCCCGCAATATTCTCTTTTCGTGTTTCCTGCGAAGGGGAAACTATGCCAGAAAATAACTTCAGTGTTGCTGCTATTATTAATAAGCATTCTGAAATTATCAGCAGTATCTGGCCATTCACCGGACAACGCTATCGGATAGTTTTCATGGCCATTCAGCCAGTCCGGATTGAGATTAAAACATTCAGCAAGATGTTCGAGAGCGTCAGCTGAAAGATAGTCTGCAAGTCTGGCCGGGTCCTGTATAACCGTGGAGCGGATATTCCATGGCGACAGCAATGTTGCCAGTAATGGCGCATTTATATCATGCGACAGCATGATGTATTCAATTCTGCTTATTATGTTTCCTGTGGTGTTATCCGCAGGCATAAACATATTATGAAGAGCATCCTCAAGCAGGATTCGGGTTAAATCAGCGGTGGATATGGCTAATTGTTCGCTCATTATCCCCAGAACTTCTCTTACCCCTTGTGGGTAACGGACCTGCAGAGGTGTCGGGTTTATCTGACGACCGTTGATGAGTTTTTCGCCGATTGCTTTTTTGTCCAGCGAGAGCATCATTCGGGCCGCAATACCGGTCGTATTCAGTCTCATTGTTCCTCCGACTGAAAAAGTCTTTTCAGCTCATGTGGTTATTGTATCTTCGGTGTTTTTTCTGGTGAAACGAATAATTTCGATCATGCAGATCGAATGTGTTTGGCGAGTTGTTGCAACTCGCCTTTCTGTATGTGTTTTGAATGATGTTTACAGCGGGGTGCTGCCCGGGTTCAGAGGGCAAATCATAATGTAGTCAGGGTCGTTAACAGGTAACGCTCCGGGAGATGGGACACGTTCGCCTTTCTGTGCTGCAATGGCCAGTGTACGCAACAAAACCTCACTGGCGCGGTGAACTGCTTCCTCTTTCGTTGTGGCAGTGACGTGAAGGTTATCAAAATCACCGATCTCAATACGATGCGCTTTCTGCCCATTTTCTTCATCGATGGTCGTGATATGGGCAGGATACGGCACAAACCATGCTGCCACTTTTTGTGTCTGCCGCCGGCGGGCATCAAGCTTACTGACCAGTTGCCATGCACGAAGATGAGTATACCGTTTCAGCATATTCATGGAACGATGTCCTGATATTGCAGCAATCTCCATTACATTCAGGCTACCCAGTTCGAAGAAGCGGCTTATTGCTTCATGCCGTAGATCGTGAAAATGCAGGTCCTCGATGCGAAGTCGTTGTGTGGCTATTCTCCAGGCATTTTTAAAGCCGGATGCGGTGTAATCAAAAACATTGCCGTGGAGATTAACGGGCATCATCTGAAGAAAGTTACGGGCACGTCTGGACAGAGGAACATCCCGTGAGTGACCGTTTTTGGTTTCAGGTAAATGAGCCACACCGTGGCGCAAATCAATGTGTTCCCAACGTAAGGCCAGTATTTCGCCCTGCCGCATGGCTGTTTCAAGGGCAAGATGGAAAATGACATACAACATCAGATTTTTTTCGCGGAAATAGCGAGAAAGGCGACGTTCTTCTGAAGACGTTAGCCGACGATCTCGTCCGGAGGATACTTTCGGCTTGCGAACCAGTTCAACCGGGTTAGTACGACAGGTTCCCCATTCAACACGAGCAATATTGAACAGAGATGACAGAAGGGCGAGTTCAAGACGTACAGTATTACCTGTAATGGCTTTACCCGTTCGGGGGTTGATTTCTGCTAAACGAACGTCTCTGTATGTAGCAATATCAACGGTCGTTATTTCGTCCATATTCCGAAGGGCAATGGGATATCGCTTGATAACATTGCTCCGGTAAAACTCCTGTTGATGCCCTTTCTTGTGAACAGAAACTGTTTTCAGGTACTTATCCAGTGCGCGTGACAGGGACATTTTACGGATGCGTGGAGACGGCATGCTAACCTCAAAAGAGGAAAAAATAATGCCAACAATCATTCTCTGCAAGCGTGCCAATCCGGTCGGTGGTCAGGGGGTAATAAAATTAATTACTCAGCATGTAATTGGTACAAATCATCCGTAGCAATGAATCACTTTATCGGCGGTAAGAGTGGTGGTTCGATCTATTACAAGCCGATTCAATGTCCGACTGGATACATTATGACTGGAACACGCATGTACGGTATTGGTGATGGTGTTGATGAGGAACATGTCGATGCCTACTGTTGCCCCTTTAATTAAACTCCAGCACCAGGAAGATTGAGGCATGTGACTGATATGGTCCCACCAGACTCATAATTTCCCCAAGCATAATTACTCACATACCAAACGTTGTTTTGGTCGGAATATACCTGTTGAAAACCACCAAAGGGTGAGCCATTCAGGTAAGTCCATGAGCAATATGCATGGACCCCGAGCCTTAAATTACGAGTGTTTTTAGCTATGTTGTAGGTCTGCGTTGTGAATTGAATTTTAGGAGCGCCCCAGGTACCGGATTGGCACGTAGGCCAGTGCCAATCCGGTACGTGGAAGACTTCTGGTTCGCTCAATGGTTCTTACACAAACTTAGGTTCACATAGAGGTTCATTCTCAGGGCGGAATTCAGGGGGCAGTACATTGTTTATTTATGCATCTGGAGGTAATGGAGGATCTGCCGGAGGTGCATGTGCAAATACATCCCGACTGCAGGGATATGTTGGTGGGACGCTAATTAGCGTGAATGCCAGCAATAACCCTGCATATGGAAAAACAGCCTTTATCAGCTTTGCTGTACCTGCAGGTACTTCCTATCAGATAACATCCTATCCAACAGAAAATACATCATGTGGTGCCGGGGTATTTTCAGTATTTGGATATCAAACTTAATTGAGCGTTACACACGACGCAATACAACCTGTCTTATGCTCGTATTTGTACCATTTACGTGAACCTGCTGGGCTCTCAACTACCTGGCAGTAGTGGGCATCCTCTGCGTTGCCCATTCTGGCAATGGCACAGAAGTCGAATTGCCCCAGATAACCTGTGGTGGAAAGCTGAGTAACTTTGAGTTTTCCACCTATTGTCCTCCACGTACCGGATTGGCACGTAGGCCAGTGCCAATCCGGTACCTGGAAATCATCATCAGCGTCGATATGGACGAATATAAAAACATTTACGTTATATCCCAAAAACACACAGGTCTTAGGGAGGTTTAAACTGTGTATTAACACCTATCGTATTGACGGGCGTGAAATGGCAGAAACAGAAGTCGTTCCTATTGACATGCCTGACTCTAACGGCGAGATGACTTGGCAAGCCAAAAACTACACACAGTATTCGTCCTACTTTATGAAGATTACTTGCTTGAAATAGCTTATTGGCAAATGGCATATACAGTTATTGAACCATTCTGATCTTCGGTTGTATCGCACGCAGCCGACCATGAGTTATTGGCTGATGGGAATGACCTGGTAAGCCATATGTAACCAGTTCGTGAGGTGCATATTCCGCCGCCACCTGTAACACGTTTTCCAGTTGGACAGGTAGCTGTTGCTCCAGGAAAGCGCCAACCTGTCGCCTGTGCTGTAGCAATTTGAAGCTCACCAGATCCTACCTTTCTCCAGGTACCGGATTGGCACGTAGGCCAGCAGCGCCAGCAATTTAATCTCAGTTCTGACACGCGACGACATAACTACATTTTCCGGTTAAATCAGCTCTAAATGTCCCTTTATGGAAATTGTATTCATCATAAAAACCACATTTAACAATTCGATTTGCATCATAAGTTGCAACTGATCCAGCAAAGTAATTCGGCTTCCAACCTTGAGGGTTTTCTGCATTGCTCACACTCCATGAGCACTGACTGGCAGAAAATCCTGTTGGCAGCGGTATTTGCTGACCATTTGCTATACGACCAGTTATCACCGTACTACCAGAATTGCTTTTACGCCAGGTACCGGATTGGCACGAAAGTATTGCCCCTTTGCTGTCACGGCCTACAAGTCCATCTGGTGAACACTTTGTATTTGCTACGGCTGTTTTATCCAGCTGTAAATACTCACCTGTGGAAAGGCGACCGTCAGACCGGACTGTTCCCCCACTGACTTTTCCTCCTTTGATTTCCCCTGAGGTTATAATTCCTTTACCACCGACTGCGCGTATCCACTGGCTGTCTGTCATCGTAAAACCGCCACCATAGGTGATGTTCTTCCAGCCTTTATCATTTTTGGTGATTAACCAGCCGTTTTCGCTTGTAACATCACCTTTCAGTGTTGCACTTTGTCCATTGACGTTTCCTGCATTGTTCAGGTTGTTCCCTCCCATATTGATGGCCGTGTTCATCTGGTTCAGCTCCGGTCGTCCCGGTACCTGAAAGCGATACAGGCGATCGCTTTCCTGCAGGTCATCACCCATCATTACGATGGCGATGTGCCCGCCATTGCAGCTGAGTCCATAGTCGCCGGGTTTATCTGTCCATCCACCAAAAACACCGGTTGCTGTGCCATTTTTTCCTATAAATCCGCCCAGACCGGGGAGCAGGCTGGCGATACTGCGCAGGGCATCGTCTTTGATATTCTCCCCTCCGGTGGAGCAGGTCAGGGCCTCCAGACGACCGGTACTCGTGTTACGACGGATGCCGGTGGTATAACTCTGCCCAAAGGGCGAGCGGTTAAGACCCTTCAGATATCCTTTCCGGATTAACTCATCCGCCGTGAAGGTGGCAGGAAGCGTTCCGCTATGCAGGCGGGCATTGTTATCGGCGATGTAGGTCCTGGCTGCAGTATTGTAGGCATCTGCATGAAATGCGGCGCTCTGGTTGCGCATTTCATTCAGGTAGTCTTCAATGTAAGACCAGAACAGCGGCATGAGCAGGCTGATGACAACCAGTCCTCCCAGAATTTCAAGAAGTGCAAAACCTTTATCGTTGTCTTTTTGCATAGTCGTTCCCTCCGGTATTACCAAAGGCCACCGGGATAAAAAGTAAATGCGTACTGTGACGCGCAGAGAAACGGCCCAAAGGGAAGTTCTCTGGTAATGCGTCGTTGTCTGTTACACCGCAGATAAAGTAAGGCTCCGCCTGCTGCCGTTGCGACAATCCAGGGGATGTCTCCCGGCGGGGACCAGATGGCAATACCGGCAATCAGAAAAACATCGCCCAGGCCTATGGTTTCTGTTTTCCTGCGGTAAGAGGTGTATTGCCTGAACAGAAGCAACAGCAGGAACCAGAACCCTGCACTGCACAGGCCTGTCAGCCAGTCTCCCTGCCAGAGACGAAATGCGCTGCCGCTTATCAGATACATGATGGTGAAGGGCCGGGGAAGACGGCAGGATGCAGCATCCGTCAGGGTCATCAGTGTCATACATCCGGTCATTATCGTCATAAACAGCACCCCGACAGCACTGTCATTCTGATAAAGACGCAGGATAATGGCGGCAGCTGCAAGCATCCCGCTCATCAGCGCAAGCCCATGGTGAGGGGGGCTGGCATTCATCCGGGAGAGTCGATAGCGACTCATCTGAACGGCCAGACACTGTATTACCACGGTTATTGCGACCAGCAGTGCCGGGATCATCTGGAGCATGGCAGTTCTCCCGGACTAACGTCCCTGCATGTAAGCGCTGTAAATCTGCCGGGCGTATTTCATCCGGCGGTGAGTGTTACTTTTACTGAAGCCGGCGTTATAACTGCCGAGGCATTCCCAGTTTACGCCGCATCGCTGAAAATGCCGGGCGAGGATCCATGCTCCGGTCTGAATATTCAGGCAGACATTATTCAACAGATCTTTCTCACTCCGGATAATGCCCATTTTTTTCAGCCCGGGAATATGTGTGGAGTTAATCTGCATTATCCCGTAATCGGTACTGATAATTTTTCCTCTGTCATTCCTGTTATGATTAATGGCCCGGGGATTCAGACTGCTTTCCCTGCGGGCAATAATTTTGAGTAATCCTGGATCAATGGAATAACGTTTTCCGGCGGTAATAAAACAACGATCATATTGTTTGTCCTGTGGGGATGCCTGTGCGGAAGGAAGTGAGCATAACAGTGAAAAAATCACTGTCAGGATAAATAACCTGTTCATACAGTGACCTTAAATAAAGCGCCCAGGCGGGCGCTGATGAATGATTAACTGTTGGTTTCCAGTTTGATAGTAGTTTTATCTGCGTTACATACTGTAGACGGGTCAACTTTATTCGTCACATTGCCGTTGATTTTTGTAAACATGGATGAACTGCGCAGGCTGGTGACCAGATCAATACAGTTTTTCTTCGGCACATTGCTGGATTCAATAACGTAGGAGTATTTATCTGAACTGACTTTGATGGTTACCGCACCACCCCAGGCATTTTTCGCCTTATTACCACCGGCGATCATATCGGCAGGCAGGCCACCACTTTCGGTCAGGATTTTGACGTAGTCAGTACCTGTATACTGCCCCTGGAATTTCTGGGCTTTCATTTTGGTGGCGATTGTCTGCAGGTTTTTGAGTTCCTTCTGGTTGTCTGAAGAGGACAGGGTATCGGACATAAGTCCCATCACGGCACCAATAACAATGGCAGCGACGACCAGAACACCGAGGACTTCCAGCAGGGTCATGCCTTTATCATCGTTCTGAAGGTGACGAATATTATGTTCTGAATACGAACAGGTTATGACGCTCATATTAGCTCCTGAGATTGGTAAAACAGAATTTGGATCGAGGGGAATATAAAGGATGCTGTGTTTACTGCTTCAGCATGTCACTGATGCCGTAAATGGCACTGACCATATTGATGATGAAGAGAAATACCAGCAGACCTGATATAGCAGTAATAATAATGCCGCTTTTTCTGACACTCTTTTTTGCTTCTTCCAGCCAGCGGTCTGCATAAAGCGCCATACTGGCAACACTGTCCTCCCTTTCTGAATTTAAAAGAAGATTATTCACACAGGATTTTGACGGAAAGTCATAACCACTGTTTTTCATGGCCAGTGCCAGTGACTGACCGGATAAGACATTTTTTCTGATAGCACTTATTCGTGATTTTAACCATCGGTTATGTTCTGCATGTTTTTCTATTCTGGTAAGGGCATGAGATAAAGGAATATTTATCTGCAGCATGGATGAAATATTAAAAAGGTAATTCACGCCATGGAATGTCTGATACAGGGACCACGGCGGGATGCGATCAAGATACCGTCGTCGGGGACCTTTATACAGACTGAATGACATCCTGATGAGAATTGCCAGCAGAAGCAGTCCAGCCAGCAGCCACAAACCATAACCGATAACCAGCTCGGAGGATTTGGCCAGAATGACCATCTGCACTGACCAGCGTTCTTCCGGTGCAAAGGCGCTGATCATCGGAATAACCCGGGTATGAACGTTATACATATTCACCACACAGAGCGTCAGCAGGATGAGCGGATAGAGGCAGACACTCACCAGACTGCTAATCATCTCCTGTCGTCCTTTTGCCGTTTTGACAACCTGAAACATGGCTTCAGCGATATCACCGCGCTCTTCACCGTTACGGATCAGGGCAATTTCATCTTTGGGTACCCAGTCCTTCAGGGCCGGAGAGAGCTGACCACTGCTGCGTATGCTGGCGATACAGTCTGTCGCCAGAAAATACAGGCCGGACTGCCCTTTCTTTTTACCAAAATCCGTTTCCACATCGCAGATGAACTCCAGTGCCCGCATAACCGGTGTGCCGTCCCGGATCATGCCTGCAAGGGACTCGTAAAACGTAGTCCGCCTGAACGTCTTTTTGCCCAGCCAGCGGTTAAGGCCGGACAGTTCCAGTTCCGTATTGTTGAGTCTTTCCAGAATTTTCATATCAGTGCAGCAGCGTATAGCTGTCCTCGTCTACAGGGGATATGTAATGCGCAGCCAGCGGATCGACCTGACCACTGTTGATTTTGCCCAGCAGGTGCTGATTTCGTGTCATACCGCCGAGCTCCCGGTGCCAGTAGGTTTTTGCCTCAATCCGGCCTTTTTCCCGGTAAATCTGGAAAAACTTCGCATCCGGGGAAATCACTTCTGCAATGACGGTCCGGCCGTTCACTCCACGCCAGCAGTGTGGGCAGCCGTTATGGTTACGAAGATACACGGCATCGGGCTGGCAGAAGTTTTCCACCAGGCGTCGTTCTTCATCCGTCCGGGAGCTCTCCACCTCATGCCAGGGGAGGCGGCAGTGGGGACATATCACCTGAACCAGACGCTGGCTGAGCAGGCCGATAAATAACTGCGGATCTGCAATCATCCTTGCCTGAACGCCCTCCATTTCCAGACGCTCAAGAATATTTATCGGGTCGTTAGCATGAAGGGTGGTCAGCATCAGGTGACCGGTCATGGCGGCTTTTATCGCCGTGATGGCGGAGGCATGGTCACGTATCTCCCCGTTCAGGATAGCGTCAGGATCAAGGCGCAGGGCGGACTTAACAGAATCGACCCAGCCCTGAGCGGTATCCATAACGGCCGTCTGAATTGCACCGGGGATACGCCCCTCTGGTGGTGATTCTATTGTGAACAGACGTCGCCGGGGGAGCAGGATCCCTCCGGTATCGTTGAAGCCATACTGTTCCAGATAGGCGGCAGAAGCCGTCCTCAGCGTGGTGGATTTTCCGGAACCGGTGGGGCCAGAGAGGATCACGATGCCCTCCGGTCGCTGCAGCATCCTTCGGACAGCGCGCTCCTGCTCAGGGTGATACCCCAGCATACTGAATGTCGGTATATGCTGACTGTCATCCTTGATCAGACGCAGTACGGCATAGAGCCCGCCCACACACGGATAGTGGGAGTAGCGCGCACCAAACAGTCCGGCCAGTTTCAGGAATCTTTCAGCCAGACGGGCATCCTGGGGGACACCGGGATCAAACTGTGTTCCCTTTATGACGTCAGTCATTCCGGAATAGGTGGCCCCCAGTAATTCCAGCCCCTCATCTTTTCTGACGATATCGAGCAGCTCCAGCTCTCCGTGGACACGGGCCTCCAGATACGTGAAATCCGTACTGTCACGCCCCGGCGTGATGTGAAGATCTGAGGCGCTGAGGGTGGCCGCATGGCTGATATACCCGAGCATTTTTTGCTGTACGGGGTTAATTCCGTTTTCCACCCCGGAAATGACCGTCTCCTGCCGGAGTCGGGCGATCACATCAAGTGTGGTGAACTCAAACGGGGATACTTTACCCGGATAGCGGGAGCACAGGCGGGTCAGATAATCCTGGACGGCACGAAGGTGTTTTTTTCCTTCCACCACTCTGACACGAATTTGTCCTGTTTTATCTGTATCAACAACCACGTAATCCAGAATGTCATCAGGTGGCTGGTCTGCAGGTGCCAGCATAAAATCTCCTTACGGGCAGCGGTACCCGGAAACGATTTTTTTGTGATTAAGGGCCGGGGGAATAATCTGTTCCGACAGCCGCCTGTAAATGGCGGCACTGAGTCAGGGTTGTAGTGTTGTTCTGATACCATTTTGTTCAAGGACAACACTGTCAGTGGTGATCTTTTCCACGCGGAATGTGGTGCCGGGAATGTGTTGCCCTTCTTTTACATCAGCAGTTCGTCCGCCCGGCAGTTGTATCCTGGCGGTTATCTGGGGCTGAACTCCGGATATCTCTGTCAGCCGGGGAATACCGGTAATGGGGGCAGGGGTATCTGTCGTGACGGCTGAACTGCTTTCCTGTGAATGCACAGGCTCAGCTGGTTCTCCCTGCTCCAGGGTTCTGAGTTCATGTCGCACCTTTTCTCTTGCCAGCATGGCTTCATACAGTGCAGTTTCTTCCTGAATCTGTTCCACCTGGAGTTGCCGGTTATTCTGTTGCATGTTGCTGATGGTGCTGGCCGCGACCGTTGTCGGCAGGATCAGGACGGAAAGCAGAAGAGCTTTTGTTTTACTGGACATAATATTTACCTGTGAATTGATAACGGAAACGACCCTCTTCCAGTTGCCTTGTTACGGAGATAAAACGGACGGAGGGTTCACTGAAATGCTCTGCCACCTGGTGCGCCGGAAGTGTCGTCAGTATCTGCAGGTCATACTCCTTCCAGGGGGGCTGGATGGTATTTCCGTCTTCATCGGTGAAGCTGTTGCTGACTTCCTGCCAGTCCATTTTCAGCTGCATCGACCGGGCGAGTGTGGTCAGCCGTTCCTGCAGGAGGGTGTTTTCCGGTAATGCCTCAACGGCAACGGGAGTTTCAGGCATACTGAAGGTGACCGGCAGGGCAAAACCACCGCTATTCCCGTCCGGCATAACCATAAACGGCCGGATGCTGAAAATTTCCCTGACCCGCTGGCTGAATGCGGTCACTGTCGTCCCGGCGATGTTTGTATATGATGCACGCAGATTGCCGCTGTTCCCGGTGGCAGCACACTCGGCGAGTGAATATCGCCAGCCGGCGACTGACACCGGCAGGCGTGACCATACGTCACTGCATCCCCGGATAAAATCTCCGGTTTCCGGCATACTCAGCCACGGTGGTGTGATCCGTTCCTCTGCGGCTTTTTGTGCTGCTTCAGCAAGTGCTGCTTTTTCTGCCTTCAGGCGTTCATAGTACTGCCAGCCATACCATGCAGTACCCAGAAGGGTGAGTATGAGTAATACCGGAATAAGCTGTGGCCCACGGGATACGGGGTGAAGGCGTGCCTCTGCCGGATATTTCCCTGCACCTGTCAGAGTTTCCAGTGGCAGGGGACCTCTGCCGTCAGGCCCGTTAAACGAGGGCGGTTCATAACATGTCCAGCCGTGTTCAGGCGCGCTGTTAATGGTGAGGAATATTTCCCGGGCCTCCCTGATTTCCTCCCGGGTTCCCACCAGGTCACTGACCAGGATGCCGTCAACAGCAGAAACAAAACCATAAAGTTCTGTATCGTTTGCCTGTGACAGTTCAACGATAGCGTATCCTCCTGACTCGAGCAGGGGCAGGATAAGCATGGCGAGAGAGAAATACCTGCGGCTGCCTTTGGGGAGTGTATTCTGGCTGACGGCTGCAACCATGATGTGACGATCGGTATCTTCCGTACTGAGATACTCACAGGAAATATAGCGTACTGCCCCCAGACTGCGGGCAAACGTCCGGGGGTTTTTATGGCTTGCGGGCAGTGTTTTCCAGTCCATTCCGGCAAGAAATACATTCCGTCCTGCCGTCAGCGGAAACACCTGGCGCTCTGTCGGTGAAATATCCGTCACGATAGTCCTCCTTCTGCAAATCAGATGATATTGGGCGTGATCAGCACCACGAGAATGGTGTCGTCGTTTTCACTGTTGATCCCACCGCCAAGACCGAAGAATCCCGGTGTGCCGACACCCTGTTTTCCACTGCGACGCCCTGACTGCTGGAAGCCACTGATAATGACTGTCTGCCCGGATTTCAGGTCCACTGTCTGGTTGATGGTTTTCAGATCCACATTCGGCAGCTGGGCTTTGCTTCCACCACTCTCGTAATTCTCAATAACCGGTTTGTCGGAGAGACTCATGGAATAGAGCAGCTGCAGTGTCTGTGAGTCCGGGAGAATGAACGGCAGAAGGGTCATATTAAAACCGGTGGTGATGGTGGCCGCATTCAGGGAGGTGGATGAGCCGACATTGGCGGTGGTATCCGTCGTCACACTCTCAATGTAGCTCTGCTGATTGGCAATCTGCATCGGTACCGGGGTCAGGTTTTTGGTCACGGCGGAATTCCGGGTTACCACACTGACATCTCCCTGGGAAGAGAGTGCTTTCAGGAAGGCTTTTGAACCGGTGAGTTTCCCGTTCACAATGGAAACACCACCAGTGACGGTATCGCTGGCTGCACTGGTGAATGTGCTGCCGAGGCTCAGTCCCAGCGTTCTGTCGCTGAAGACTGCGTTCCAGTCGATACCTGCCTGCTCATTACGGGTTTTCCGGATACTCAGAATTTCCACATTCAGCACCACCTGGCGCTTCATTTCTTCATTGCGTTTTTCAATGAACGTCCGGACCGTTTCCAGTACCTGTGGGGTGTCCGTGACGGTGATAAAGCCCGTCGACATGAACATGCGACCAATCCCCGGCGTCAGCATTGATGAGACAGCATTTTTCACATCCTGATACAGCGCAGATTTCATATCCACGGTGGTGGTCTGGGTATTACTGGCATCACCGGAAATGGCATCCGATGCTGTTCCACCTGATGAGCCATTTGATGACATGGTACCGCTGACCACGGTGGCATTATAGGCAACCTGGCTGTCCATATAGGTCACCGGGAAGGTCCGGGTATCAAGATAATAGAACGTGATATGTGAACCATCATAACGCCAGGAAATCCCGAGACGGGAAGCGACCGCATTCAGCAGTGATGTCAGTCCTGAAGCCTTCAGTTCAGGAAGTGACGCCGTATTTCCCTGCAGGCGGGGAAGTGTCGTGTCAGAACTGCCTATGGCGGCCAGTGGAACCATACCGCCGGTATCCGGCGGTGGTACTGTGCCCTGGATTTGCTGCGTACTGCCGGAGGTGGTCACGCTCAGATACGCCTGTACATCAGGGGTGATCCTTACAGGAATATGACAGTTTTCCGAGATCCGCTGGGCCACCTGCTGAAGGGTGATGCTCTGCCGGGTGTTAATGATAATCGGACAGCCGGGCACCGCATTACCGGGGTTTTTATCCGTGACCGGACGGGGATTGATCCACTGACGTGGGGATTCCTTTACAACCGGTGTCCGGTTTCGCAGCTCAGCGATCATTTCCCGGGCCCGTTGTTGTTCAGCAACGGCGTCTTTTCTGGTGTTCTCTGCCTGTCGGAAACTGGTACAGCCCTGCAGCAGAGTGGCTGCAATCATAATAGCAAGAAGTTTTTTGTTCATAGATAAATCCGTGAGTTATTCAGAGTCCGGCCTAATTCATCCAGATGATGACCTGATCGGGGATCACAGCAGGGAGCGTGATGGAAATACGCCGCCCACGGGTGTCCAGGAGGCGACCGTTTTCCACTCTGGCAAGCAGGGCCGAATCACCACTTTGTTCCAGGAGGGCACCCATAAGGCCGGGTTTTTCTTTTGCCCAGACAAAAACGCGCTGCTGACTGATGAGGTGGCTGACGTTTTTCGTGGCGGGCAGACCGAGCTGTGCTGACGTGAGCTGACCACCGGCAGCACGTCGTTCAGGGTGCTGATACAGGTAATCGTTGATGGCATTCATATAACGAATAAAGTCTGCAGCCTGCTGTGTGATTTCAGCGGTCTGCTGATGGTGCACAGTACGGCTGAGGTGACTGTGGAACCAGAAATTACCAATGGCCATAATGACCATAATGAAACCCGTAACCCATCCCATAGGTTATTCCTGCGGGCGGTCTGTCACACGGAGCAGGCATTGTGCAGTGCTGGTCCGGGCATACAGCGGTTTTTCAGCCGGGGTATAGAGTGCAAAGAGCTGCTCCAGCGCCTGGCGGAAACTGCCGGTGAAAACCAGAGGGGCATCGATGCTGTAGTTGACAGGTGTTTCCCAGCGCAGTGTCCATGTGCCGTGCGGGCATTTTTCGGATGATGTCCAGCGGGCCAGTCCGTCTTTCAGGGTGGTCCCCTTTTCCATTTTCCACTGCCGTGGCGGTATGACCTTCTGCTGTGGTGGCACTACCGGTTTCGTGGCCACCGGGGCTGGCGTGGTTGTTCTGCTCTCTGGAGTTCCGGATGTCCCGGTGGTGGTCTGAGCCCGGGAAACGCTGACGGCAGGTGTCACTGGTGTCGGGCCTGCCGGCGTTGCGGTGCTGCCCCTGAACGGATTACGCGGTGTATCAGCAGCTTTCTGTGAACCCTGCGGTGCCGTGACGTCGACCGGCGGTGTTGCAGAGGTCGTGACAGTCAGTATTTTCCTGTTCCAGTCCATATGTCCGTAAAGCTGCTGGCCGGCCAGCAGCGCATTCAGTGCCCGGTGCCACTGGTCATTAACGGACCAGACGGGGAGGCGTTTGTTCAGTGCCGGTATGGCAGCGTTCTGTTGCCGGAACTGCCAGCCGGGTGGTAGCAACTGGCGTATCCAGTCACTGACGGAGCGCTGATGTGCCTCACGTAAATAAACGACGGATGACTGACCGGGTTTACCGGTCATAACCAGTGCGGGCAGCTGTGTGGCCTGAAGGAGCGGACGGGGAGGCAGTGCGGTACTCTGGCTGCTGACTGCGGTTGTGGGCGTCGCTGTTGTTGTCGGGCGGGGCGGCGTCACAGGGCGGGTCACCGGTGGCGGAAGCAGACGTTTTTGCGTATGGGCGATAATGGCAGCGCTTTCGCGAATTTGTCCGTCGACGAACACCAGAGCCGGAGGCGTGGTGTCAGGAACAGGCGTGGCATTAAATGCCGTACAGCCGCTGAGTAATGACGGCAGAAGGAGTGTAAGTGATTTCTTTTTCATAGAATAAATCCGGTATGTATCGGGTTACGGTATAAGACAGGTGGCTGGTAACAGGTCTTCAGATAAATATAATTTCATCAGGATATTGATGATGAACATTCATGTTCGGGGTGATTATGAAAACTAAAACATTCCGGTTCCGGAAATATAAAAAGAAAAACGTCCTGCTGCAAATGATAGTTTCCAGAAAACAAGTGATATTGTTTTTCAGAACTGGAACATTATTTTATTTCTTGCCTGTTATTGAAACATGTCCGGTTATGATCTCCGAATGGCAGGTATCAATAAAATCACTTTTCCCCGATTGTGTGTCAAAGTCAACGTGGGTGAATCTGTGTACATCCTGCCATATGGTGAAACAGACAGGACAGGTAACAGGTAGTTTACCTTCAGCTATTTTTTCGCAGCTTTCAACCAGTTGCTGCGCCTTGTTGTATCTGACGTTATAGCCATTTGTGCAAAGCGTTTCATACCCATGAGCTCCTGTAACTATATGTGTGGCGATTCTTTCGTGGACTCTCCCATTAATTAATAATTGTTCACGTGTTGTGATTGTTCTCATGCCTGTTTCTCCATTGGTCATAACAGAAAATAATCTGCATTCCTGAAAAATATCGCGGTTGTGAAATATTTAATTTTTATCCCCTTTTATGGGAGATGAGAAGCAGGCTGTCAGGCTATAACTGAACGCGGTTTCTGGATTTTGGTGCTAATGTCACATCTTTCCATTCACAGCTGCTTCCGGGGATACGCTCTTTGCGTCGTATTATACGGGAGTTCTGACACACAATAATTAAGCCATTGTCTGCCGTCTGAAATGGCATTATAGCGATGTTTATATCTTCTGTTGCAGAAATATAACTGACTTTCTTTTCACATGTATTGGTGTATATGACAACTCTGAATTTTTCTGCGGACATTTTCAATCCTCCTTTAAACCAGAATATCCCGTGAGGGCATTCTTTGTGAAAAAGATGCCGGAAAAATTCCGGCACGGGGATTAAACCTGTTGTGGTTCTGAGTTATCCGGAGCGATTACCGGTTCGCTGACATCCGGAACCTTTTCCGGGGCAGGCATGACCAGTGGACGTGTCAGGGCTGCCAGATAGGGTGCGTTATACGCGGTAAGTAACGTCAGTGTCATTTTTCCTCCTGTGGCAGGTCAGTCAAACAACATTATGGCGTGAAGCTTCCGCTTCTTTAATTGTCAGAAGAAGCATATCGTCAGTCATCAGAAGACAAGGGGATGTCTGCAGGAGGGGATGATAACAACAGAAGCCTCACGCCGGAATGCGCCTTATGACAACCGGAGAGGACGGATAATCAAAAATGGGACATCCACATCAGCAAACCGCGATTTGCGAAAAAAAGTCAGCGGAGAGTGGCTGCCGTTGTGGCTGTCCCGGTATTTCAGTGTAAAAGCAGACTGTTGTCCATGCCCCATTCCTCTTCCGCTAAACCTGAATGGCCCACATGAAGAATGCGTGACAGCATATTTCTGCCGCTGCCGTTCAGACTGCATTCGCGCCCGTGTGCGAGCATAAAACCTTCATCCCGGAATATCTCTTCAACCTCAGACGTGTTGATGGTGGCCGGATGGATTAATGAAAATGCCACCGGTCTGATCATTCTGCCCGTGGTGGAAAAGGTGTCCCCGGTGCTGTTCAGCTGCAGGATATGACGTTTCCCGGTCTGTGCGCGGGAAAGTGTCTCACTCAGTAACTGGTCATTCCATGCGCACGTGCCAATCTGCCATCCCAGACTCCTGCACGTGGCAAGCGCTGCTCGGAAGCGGTACAGGTCATACAGTGCTGCGTTGTGGCCACTTTCCAGCAGTGATTTCAGCGTGTTCTCTACCGGTATGTCCGTATTGGTGGCCAGCAGTTTGCGCAGGGCGGTGAACTCTTCAGGCATCCCCCTGAACTCACTCATCTGTCGGGCGGAATCAAGCCAGTTCAGCAGGAAGCGCCGGCGACGTCGTTCATTGTTGATGCTGTCCGGGGAGGTGGAGAGCGCTTCAAGCATATTCTCCAGTAACTGAATGACAGGGTTTTCCGGGGATTGAATGGTCATAACGATGTCCTGAAAAAAAATGCCCGGCAGCCGCTCTCCGTACACGCAGGTGTCACCGGTGCCGGGCATTGGGGAAAAGATGGGGAAAAAAAGCCCGGCCATAAAGGCCGGGAAAGTCGTCAAATGAAGACAGCAATTTTCATGTCAACGCTCCGTCATCAGATACCAGGTGCAGGAGCAGGGCGATCCTCGACTCCGGCAGAGGCTGGGCATCAAGCCGGAGGAGGTACTGGTAACGCGCTTTTGTCAGCCAGAGGGTGGAGGCAGCATCCAGCTCCTCCCTGGCTGCCGGATTGAGCGCAGGATCCGGGTACACTTTCATCAAAGACTGAACGATATCCTCCCTGACGGTTTTGATTTCACCGGCCATTTTCACGAAGTCCAGAAAGGCACTGTGACGGCGAAGGTGAGTGAAGCTGTGGCTTTCGGGGTCTGCTTTCAGGAAAAAGTAACCGGGAAACACGGCGTGTATATGTCGACGGTAACCACAGACTTTATCCGTGCGGCGGACCTTTTTCAGTATCAGGGGTGTCCAGGGAAGGACGTGTTGTTCGGAAAGCCAGGAAAAGAGATGTTCGCGGTTTTTGCCGGTAGGGATGTACTGTGCCAGATACCAGTTGCGTTGATGTAATTCACTGATATTCAAAATCCGGAACGCTCCGCGAAAATCGATCCCCGCAGGGGGGCTTCGATGTTGTTGTGAACGGCGAATACATAAAGCATGTGTCGGAAACAGCGGCTGACCCACGTTCAGCCTGGCCTGCAGTTCTGACAGGCACATGATTTACGCACTCTTGTAAGCCTTGTGGACGGTTTCGAGGCGGGCGAAAACCGACAACTCCTGCAAACAGGATTAATGGCTGGAAAATATATTACATAAGGATGTATCTGTGGCAAGAGCGAAGATAAGCAGTTGAATAGATCGTTATATCTGATAAGACAGAATATTATTCTATATTTGATATTGTGTGCGGGATATTAGATCGTTTAAAAAAATTCGGCGATCTCTTCTACTGGAAAAGAAGAAAAAAGCAGCATAAAAGATCGTTTGTGAAATTGTTCATTTTTTTGACACAGTTCAAAAAAACGACGCTTTTTAGGTGGTTAATGAGAGGCCAGGTAAATCAGAGAAATCGTGTCGGCTTTTCAAAGCGGTGGAAAAGGGGTATATTGCGGATCGTTATGCAGTGACTTTTGGGATCCTCACGATCCGGAAAGTCAGAAAACGGCAGGATGCGCCATAAGGCATTCAGGATGTATGGCAGAAACGACGGCTGTTTGCCGGGGCCGGAAGGCTGAAAAAAGTTTCAGAAGACCATAAAGGAAAACCCCCATAATCTTTCATCGAAACTTGGCGGAATCACTGAAAGATAATGGGGGCCTCACAGAATACGGGATAAGTATATATGAAACCGTGTCAGAGATTCAACCCTTCGCAGTGCATTAACGCACGGCAATCTGTTCCCGCCATAAGCGACAGCTTGTGGCGGCCCTGAACCAGACCTCATTCACTGAAAGCACATACCGTCAGGTAAAGAACCCGAATCCGGTGTTCACACCCCGTGAAGATGCCGGAACGCTGAAGTTCTGCGAAAAACTGATGGAAAAGGCCGTGGGCTTCACCTCCCGTTTTGATTTTGCCGCGCATGTGGCGTATGCCCGTTCGCGCGGCCTGCGCCGGCGTATGCCGCCGGTGCTGCGCCGCCGGGCGATTGATGCGCTGCTGCAGGGGCTGTGTTTCCACTATGACCCGCTGGCCAACCGCGTGCAGTGCTCCATCACCACGCTGGCCATTGAGTGCGGACTGGCGACGGAGTCTGAGGCCGGGAAACTTTCCATCACCCGTGCCACCCGTGCCCTGAAGTTCCTGTCTGAGCTGGGGCTGATAACCTACCAGACGGAATACGACCCGACAATTGGCTGTAACATCCCGACCGACATCACGTTCACGCCGGCACTGTTTGACTCACTCGATATCTCAGAAGAGGCAGTGGCTTCCGCACGCCGCAGCCGCGTGGAATGGGAAAACAGGCTGCGCAAAAAGCAGGGGATGGATGCGCTGGGTATGGATGAACTGATAGCGAGGGCCTGGCGTTTTGTGCGCGAGCGTTTCCGCAGTTATCAGGCAGAGCTTAAGTCCCACGGCATGAAACGTGCCCGTGCGCGCCGCGATGCAGGCAGGACCCGTCAGGACATTGTCACCCTGGTGAAACGGCAGCTGACACGTGAAATCGCGGAAGGGCGTTTCCGCGGAAGCCTGGAGGCCGTGAAGCGCGAAATCGACCGTCGCGTGAAGGAACGCATGATAATGTCGCGGAACAACAACTACACACGGCTGGCCACTGCCTCACCCTGAGTTTGACCTCATCTGAATAATCCGGCCTGCGCCGGAGGCTTCCGCACGTCTGAAGCCCGGCGACGCACAAAAAAGCAGCACAGCACACAAAAAACAGCCTCATCATCTGCCTTCCGGCTCATCATGCTCCCCCTGTTTTTCACGCAAAACACGTCTCACAGACGGGTAATTCTGTTTATCCACATTTAACTGCAAGGGACTTCTCCATAAGGTTACAACCGTTAATGCTATAAAGCGCCAGCCGCAGGCGTTACAGGGTGCAATGTTTCTTTTAAACTCCAGTACTGTATTTCCTTTAAACTACTTAATTACTTCCATTTAAAAAGAAAACCTGTTCAATGCCTGTCCTGTGGACAGACTGATATGCACCTCCCACGCTGACGCGCGGGCCCCGAACCTCACCGTTCTGAAACCACAGCAAAAAGACATCAGGAATAAAAACACCACACAAACGCAGCACCGTGCCTACCCCTCATAACTGAAAAGCGAGGCCGCCCCCGCCCAAAGGGCGGGAACAACATCGCTTTTAATTATGAATGTTGTAACTACATTATCATCGCTGTCAGTCTTCTGGCTGGATGTTCTCAGTACACGCTCGTAAGCGGCCCTGACGGCCCGCTAACGCGGAGATACGCCCCGACTTCGGGTAAACCCTCGTCGGGACCACTCCGACCGCGCACAGAAACTCTCTCATGGCTGAAAGCGGGTATGGCTTAGCAGGGCTGGGGATGGGTAAGGTGAAATCTATCAATCAGTACCGGCTGACGCCGGGCTTCGGCGGTTTTACTCCGGTATCACATGTAACCACAGCGTGCCGCCTTCCATGCCGCTGGCGCGGCATATCCTGGTGACGATATCTGAATCGTTATATACTGTGTATATACGTAGTAATGACGAGGTGATAAATGGCACAGGTTAATATGAGTTTAAGAATCGACGCTGAACTGAAGGATGCTTTTATGGCCGCTGCAAAAAGCATGGACCGTAATGGCTCTCAGTTAATTCGGGATTTTATGCGCCAGACCGTTGAACGGCAGCATAATACCTGGTTCCGTGACCAGGTTGCGGCAGGACGTCAGCAACTCGAGCGCGGCGATGTGCTTCCCCATGACATGGTCGAATCTTCTGCCGCTGCATGGCGGGATGAAATGAGCAGGAAGGTTTCCGATAAATGATGGAGATATTCTGGACCATGCTGGCCAGCCAGGACAGGAAGCGCATTCGTGAGTACATTGCGGAGCAGAACCTGATGGCCGCCATTGAACTGGACGAACGGATTGGTTATTCAGCCAGCAGCCTGGCCGGGCAGCCGTATAAAGGTCGCAACGGTCGTGTGGAAGGAACCCGGGAACTGGTTATTCACCCCCATTTTGTTCTGGTTTATGAGGTCGACAGCCAGTGGGGAAAAGTGTATGTCCTGCGCGTGTTGCATACCGCACAGAAGTGGCCATAAAATTCCAGTCAGGAATAATACTTTTCATTTTTAGTTTACTGCTCCCCCAGTAAGAGCGATATATTCCGAACAGTCTTGTCTGGGAGGTATGGTGCAGTCAGCGAAGAACCGCCGAGAATCCTCGCCCAATGCGGGCGGGGAGCAGTCACCGGAGTCTTCGCCACCCGCCCTCTGTGCACTGACCGGGTGATCCTGTCAGTGAGCGTGGTTCTGCCACTTCATCCGAATTCTTTCTTCCAGTTTGCTATGCAATCCGCCTCCGATCCACTGGCTGACCAGAGCTGCTGTTGCAAATGAACAGAAAGTCAAGGCGAATCCATGTTTAAACGTCTCCGGTAGTTCCTGGCCGGCGTGCTGAGTGATGATGGAAAACCCTATATATATAATAAAGGTACAAAAAATTCCTGTGTGGGCGAGCCAGGCAAACCATTTGGCCACCCTGTATAACCCGTATTTCAATGGCATCTCCCGTTTAATATCATGAATAATCATTGTATCTATCTTGTGGGTCAGAGATTGAAATTTTGTAAATATCATAAGTCCTTAGTCCATCTAAAGTGAGATTTACCGTATCTGAATATATCAAAATGCTAAGGCAGAATCCCCGGAAATTTGTGTATTACTTCTGTAGCAGACACGGCAAAATCGTTGCATTACAGGTGCATCTGCTGGGGCGTCTGTTTATCGATGCATCAGATTTAATGTCTGACAGTTACTTTTCTGTATCACCCACACTCTCTGCTTTTTCATTGCTACTGTCATATTTATGTCTGTTGCGCGGTTTTATCTGTGTATATAAAATACATCTGTATTCATTGTTTTCTAAAAATTTGCGTATGTTGATAAAAAATCCGATTTCTTATTTCCATATTGGCACGTTTTTATTTTCAGGAAAAAAACGTCATCTTCTGGAATGCTGGAAAGCAGAAGTTATCATGCGGGATAAGTTTGTTTTTCACCGGCTTATCAGGAACGGTATGCAGAGGCAGAGAGGTTTTCTTCTGTGGTGGCGCCTGGCTAATGAAATGTATATATCGGGGAATAAAAAACAACGAAAATGTGCGATCAAGATAAAAAATGCGCTTATGGCGAAGTATGGATGTGATATTGGTCTGGGGGCGCAGATTGGTAAAGGCCTCGTGCTGCCCCACCATTCAGGCGTCGTCATTCACGGAAATGTAAAAATCGGTGAGAATGTGATTATACGGCAGAATACGACCATTGGCGAAAAGGAATCTGACAGCAGAGAGAATTATATCGTTATTGGTGATAATGTCGATATCGGTGCCCATACGTGTATTATCGGGCTTAACGTAAAAATAGGCAGTAATGTAAAAATTGGAGCCATGTCTTTTATTATGGAGGAGGTTCCGGATAACTGTACTTACGTTACCAGGAAAGAATCACGGGTAATTATGCGTTAATCATGATGATATTATTCACAGTTTTATTGTATTGTTGATTGAGAAATTTATACGTGCGGGGGGGATGGCCTGAGTACAGGAAGGAAGCCCCCGTGATTGTGGTGATTTTTTTGTTACTTTATTTCAGTATGCGGCAGATATCCATTGCATCCTTGCGGTCGCTTTTTTCCTTTCAAAAGGCAGTTACGTCGCTTCTGCCTTACATCTGATGAGCCTTTGGTGGCATCCATGAGTCTGTAAGCAGACTCTGATACACAATGTCATGATGTTATCTGAAATGTTTATTGCTCAGTCTGCCGTTCCTTCATCCTGAGCCACCGTTGTTCTATTATCGCCAGTCTTTGAACAGCACTCTGTGCTTCAGTTTCTGAGACCTGCCCATCGGGATGACCATCCAGCCCATAACGAGGGACGCCGGCGACAGAGGTCCGCTGCAGATATACGCGGCGGGAGGTGATGCAGGACACTGCACAGAGCCATTCGTCCATGGACAGTTCTGTATCCGGGCTTTCTGCCAGAAATGCCGAAATATCATTGCTTATGCCAATTTTCAGGGGAATAAATCCACCACCTTCAGCACGAAGATGAGGAAACAGGGCCTTTATTTTTTCCACGCACTCGTGAGTATACTCACGGGTCCAGTGGGAGGGACGTGGAAAACGGTGTCTTTTCTTTTTCTTCTTCCTGGCTGGCGCTTCGGGGATATGTGTTTCGACGGCAGATGAATTTATTCCGGCGGGGGCTGATTCTGCCGTCTGTTCAGTAAATACAGGTGCGATAATATCTGTTTTTTCGGATAAGGACGGTGGCGAAAAAGTTCGACGTTTTTTCACCACAATGACGGGAGTTTTCCTTTCTTCCTGATTTTTTCCCATAAATACCTCGGCTGGCTGGTTTTACTCTTTAATAATATCACAATCCATAAATTAGTAAATTTCCCATCAGGTGATTTTTCATGGCTAATAAGTCCATTCTCTGAATATTTATACTCGAGGTAGTTACAGTTATGGCATGACAGTCGAATTGATATTCTACTGAACCCTGACAGAAACATGGTTGATATATTCTCTCACTTTAATGTTGTCATGATATAAATAAAAACAATTCATTTGAAAGGATATCAGAAGAAGATATCGGGGCGCACAGTTCATCTCTGCCTTTGTTTCATGGGGTGTTCTTTGTATATTTTACTTACTGTTTAAGCATGTACATAAGGAGTGCTTTCATTATGCCAATGATACTTGTAAAGAAGAATCCCCGGGGCAAAGTGATTCGGGAGCTTAGCAGTGAGGAAGAGACTGCAGTAAAGACGGTCTGTGGACTGAAAAAGCCAGCAACCATGGCACTACATAACCTGGCCAATGATATTCTCCGGGAAATGCGTGAGTATGATGCATGGTTACAGTGTGACTGTATTCCGGGAGATTCGCCGGCCATGAATTTTGCTGCTCTTAAAAACAATACGGGTACTCTTTATCTGTCCAGTTTTAATCATGAGCATGCACCTGAATGCCCCATGTATCGTCAGTTATCCGGAAATGAAGAGGAAACATCTTCCGGAGCAAGCCGGCATCCCGTTAGCACCCGTATAAATTACAGAAACTTTTTACCACCTGATGACAGTAATTCTGTTATCAGACTGCAGGCCCGCTCTGCTTACCATAATGGTGAGAGCTCCTCCGTTCGCAAGAAACGTCCGCGCCTTGCCCGTTTACTCCTGTCGCTTATTGACGATGCTGGGCTGAATAAACTGGATTCCCTGGCTAATCCCCGTATCCGGACTAATTATCGTGAGTGTCTTGATGCCATACGGCAGGTTACACTGCAGCAGGAGTATATTCGGGGAAGATCCTTATCTGAAATTATCCATTTCCGGCCTGGAATGTCTGAAAGGTCTCAGGAGCGGTTAATGGAAACGCTGGAGAATTCAGAACGACACTGGCCTGCCAGAAGAAAACATATGTTCTTTCAGATTTTTATGGCGCAGCACATCTGTCGTGATGCTGTGGAAATTCACTGGGCGAACGGTAATATTCAGGTCATCAGACCTGTGCGGGGGATCAGTATTAATGGTGAAGCGCAGGGCGGAATACGTCCCCCTTACTGGGTTATTCTTGCTTTTTGCCGGAGTGCCGATGGCAGAATCATCTGCAGTGAAGGGTATGCTCATGCTCTTTATCAACTGACATGTCCGGTGCCTGTGGACAGCAAACTGGAACGAAACACGCTCACTGCTCTTCTGAATGTGGCCAGCTGGCTTAAAAGAAAGCCAGGTACGCCGGAATTAAGTCTGGAAAGGCCCCTGTTTGATACAGAAGTTTATGTTAATGGTGAAAAGAAATATGTCCTGCCGGATTTCATTGTCACAGCAAGGGCTCCTGACGGAAAGACGGCCAGAGTGGTCATCGAAACGATGGGATATGAAGACAGTGATTACTGCGCGAGAAAATCCAGGCAGCATACCGGCATGAAGCAGATTGGTGTTCTGCATACCGATCCACCGAAATGGCTGGATAACGATCATCCCCCTTTTGAGAAACATATGTACGGTGTTTTTATGCATCTCAGGTACTGAGATATTTTGTGGCTCAGTTCTGTAACTTTTCCCGTAACATTGTCTGTTGTTACGGGAAAGTCCGGTTTTTGTATTGCACCAGAGAATACTCAGACTGTGATGCTGCCACAGCGTCAGCAGGCTTTCTGAACGGTGTAACATTACTTCATGTTAATGATAATCACTATCATTAAGTCTTGACATGCCATTTTCTCCTTAATAAATTAATAATGTATATGTATCCATATACGTAAGCAGTTAATTCATTTGTTTTCCTCAGAGGATGAAGGAGATACCGAATGTCTGACCCTGTACGGGGTTCAGTGAGTTAGCTGGCCTGGATGTAACCACTCGTTCAACTCAATTCTCTTAGCGTGGGAAAATTTCCCTTTTCCAAGCGGACCCCTATTAATATTTGTTTTGTTTTAGGTTCTATTCAACATAGGTCATCCTAAAATACATTGAAGATAACAAGATAACAAGATAACAAGATAACAAGATAACAAGATAACAAGATAACAAGGTGTTATCTTGTTATCTCAAGGTGTTATCTTTGTTTTACTTCTGCTATCAATCGTGATACCTCTGTTTTTGATAGTGTTTTAAGTGCTTCTACCGCCGCCCTGACAACATCAGAACGATTCACTCTGCCTTTACCTGAAACCATCTCAGCCGTTATAAGGGCATCAATGTCTTTTAGGTTTTCTTCAAAAAAAGAAATACTCACTGGTTTTGCTTTGCTTACAACCGATGATTTATCTGATGACTTTTTGGTATTATCAAGGCCAGCCGTGCCACCGTTAATAAATGCTGCCTCGTCACGAGGTGAAGTGTTTGCTCTATTTCTCACAGAATAACCTCTTTCACTAACGCTTCGATTTCTTGCTGGGCTTTATCATTTTGCGTTTCAAAAATTGTCATTGATTCGGCCCAAGCATCTCGATGTGCTTTACGATCACATACCCGGGAGTTTGCCAGATGCATTTCAGGGTAATCCTTAAGTACTTCAGCTGCCTCATTGGCTTCATTAACAAACATATTTGTGGGCGTCATGTTTAAAACGAGATATCCCCGAACATCCTCATTAAAATCTTTTGCTGCTGTAAAAACGGAGCATGTATGAGGCACAACATCCAGGTCCATCTGAGATGGGCGCAAAGGAGAAATGAATACATCTGCGGCCATCAATCCACTACGCATTTCTGCGCTATCACGGCCAGCACAGTCTGCAATAACAAAATCATAGGATTTTTCGTGTTCCTTTAACATGGCTTTGATGTTACCTGTCGCGCCTGTAACCGGAATATGAGGGAGATCTTCAGGGCGATTGTTGTACCAGGTTAATACTGATTTCTGGTCATCTGCGTCGACAATAATCACTCTATTGCCTAGTGACATCAGATACGCAGCTATAGATACCGCCAGTGTACTTTTACCTACCCCACCCTTTTGACTACCTAATACTATTATCATTATAGCCTCATATTAAGCTGTTAAGTTAACAACTTAATATTGCCATCTGAACGCGAACCATGCAATTATTTTTGTTATGTTAACAACTTAGCAAGTTGTTAAGTATTTGATTTATAGATTAATTAAGATAACAAGATAACAAGATAACAAGATAACAAGATAACAAGATAACAAGATAACAGGATAGCAATATTATGGATGGATTACATATTCATAACTGGGCTACTGGCAAATCTGTCCATCTGGTGGTATACGCAGGAGAAAGCATTTCCCGTTTCATTTGCCATTCAGGGGCGGTTCCTCGCCCCGCAAACCACACTTTCCCTTTTCCCGACTGGTTCAGTTCATCGAGTGTTTTCATTAACTTTTCACTGTTTTTACGGGGCTGGATTTCATCAAATAATCCCGGCTGCGCTATACCCGATGGTGTGAAATCAGCCAGCATGACACCTGCCTTCATATAGCGGTACCCTTCACGCCAGACATGGTTTAACGCTCTGCATGCTGCGGCAATAATGTCCCGGCTGTCCTGTGTGGGCAATGGAAGCTTTTCCACAGCGGCATTGCTGTAACAGGGTTCTTTTACTGCAAAGGGGGATGTCCGTACAAATGTCGTCACCTGCCGGCAATACTGACGCTCCCCACGTAGTTTCTCTGCGGCCCGCTCTGCATACTGAACAACAGCCTGGTGCATGGCATCTTTGTCTGTGATTCGTTCACCAAAACTGCGACTACAGACAATCTGCTGTTTTGCCGGCGGTGCTTCTTCCAGAGATATGCAGGACTCGCCGTTGAGTTCGCGTACCGTACGCTCAAGAATGACGCTGAAGTTTTTCCGGATGAATGCCGTGTTAGCCTGCGCCAGCTGCAGTGCTGTGTTAATACCCAGCGCATTCAGCTTTTCCGTCAGTCTGCGTCCTACTCCCCAGACCTCACCAACTGGCTGCAACCCCAGTAGCTTCAAGATCCGATTACGGTTTTCTGCCGTCAGCGCGACCACACCGGAAAACTGTGGCCATTGCTTTGTTGCCCACTGGGCACTTTTAGCCAGCGTTTTTGTAGGCGCAATGCCCACCCCCATGGTGAGTCCTGTCCAGCTCTTTACCTGTTCCCTGAGCTGATGACCAAAAATCTCCGGAGAGATGCAATGATTTATCCCCCGCAAATCAATGAACATTTCATCAATTGAGTAGGGCTCAACTGCGGGAGAAAGCGACTCCAGAACAGCCATAACCCGTTGGCTCATGCTGTGGTACAGCGCATAATTGCTGGAAAATACATGTATTTTCTTCTCCAGGCGCATTTGTCTCACCTGAAACCAGGGCTGCCCCATTCTGATGCCAAGGGCTTTTGCCTCCGGGCTGCGCGCGATCACACAGCCATCGTTATTGCTGAGTACGATGACCGGTTCGTTGCGAAGGTCCGGGCGGAAAACTTTTTCACATGAGGCGTAGAAACTGTTGATATCAGCCAGTGCAAACATCAGCGTAACTCCCGCGTCCTGTGTATCACGTGAGTGACAACACCAAAAATACAGATGTTTTCCGGATACAGTGTGCGGAACTCCGGGCTGTCTGAAACCGGCTCCAGTGCCGGGCGTGGGCGCAACAGCAGTCGTTTGACGGTGAACTCACCGTCGATCTCAGCGATAACGATGTCCCCGTGTTGTGGTTTTTCGGCCCTGTCCACTACCAGCAGATCACCATTCTGCACGCCAGCCTGGTTCATCGATTCACCGCTGGCGCGCAGAAAGAAGGTGGCTGCAGGTCTGCTGATGCAATAGCTGTTCAGATCCAGTTCCTGCTCAGCATAATCAGTGGCAGGCGAAGGAAAACCGGCCTGGCAACGATCGGCAAACAACGGTCGCACGTAACTGTCATCGCCTGAAGGGGCAGCCGGACGGTGATAAACGGTACTCATGCTGCAGGCAGCCAGCTGTCGTCCTGCCAGATTTCTTCCAGCAGAGACAGGATACGTTCTTTATCCTTGTCGTTGCGGGCTCCTGTGACAGATACAGACGGGGCGCTGCCCTGGTCTATACGCAGCCAGATTTCCGGGTAGTGTGGTTTCAGACGTTGTTCGATTTCATTCTGTAGCGCCTGAAGTGTGCCTGATTTGAGGTTTTTTGTGCTCTGGCGGTCGAAAAGAATTTCAATGCGGATCATGTTCTCATCTCCCTTTTCTTTATGCTGTATGCTTATACAGTATTCTAATAACTGAATCCGCACACAGTCAAATGTCATTGTTGTGACTAAAAAACGCTCAATTCTCTGAGTGTGTGGCTGTATGCCTGCTGTGGGCTGCTGTGTCCAGCTTATCCACAGCATTTTGTGCACGGTTCTGTGGACAAAATACCTGGTTACCCAGGCCGTGCCGGCACGTTAACCGGGCTGCATCCGATGCAAGTGTGTCGCTGTCGCCGGCCTCCTCACCCGGTCACGTTTCGTCGTTCCTCCTCCACGCGCTGCGGCTTCGGGGCCGCACCTGCATTCGTATGCGGTCGCCCGGTAACAGGTGCGGCACGGCCTGATGGAGGCCGCATGTGAGAGGAGAATTCCCATGCCAAACTGGTGCTCGAATCGTATGTATTTTTCTGGTGAACCGGCACAGATCGCTGAGATTAAACGACTGGCCAGCGGTGCAGTTACACCGCTTTATCGCCGCGCCACAAATGAAGGTATTCAGCTGTTTCTGGCCGGAAGTGCCGGACTTCTGCAGATCACTGAAAATATCCGCTCTGAGCAGTGCCCCGGAGTGACGGCTGCCGGACGTGGTGCTGTATCACCGGAAAATATCGCGTTCACCCGCTGGCTGACACACCTGCAGAACGGTGTACTGCTGGATGAGCAAAACTGCCTGATGCTGCATGAACTCTGGCTGCAGAGCGGTACTGGACAGCGTCGCTGGGAAGAGTTACCGGATGATGTCAGGGAAACTATCACTGTGCATTTCACCGCAAAAAGAGGTGACTGGTATGACATCTGGGGTAACGAGGATGTATCGGTGTGGTGGAACCGTCTGTGTGACAACGTACTGCCGGAAAAAACCATGCCGTTTGACCTGCTGACGGTTTTGCCGACCCGCCTGGATATTGAAGTGAATGGCTTTAACGGCGGTGTTCTGAACGGTGTTCCTTCTGCATATCACTGGTATACAGAACGGTATGGCGTGAAGTGGCCTTGTGGGTATGACCTGAATATCAGCAGTCAGGGGGAAAACTTCATTCAGGTAGATTTCGACACGCCGTGGTGTCAGCCGGAAAGCGACGTTGTTGCAGAATTAAGCCGCCGTTTCGGCTGCACGCTGGAGCACTGGTACGCCGAACAGGGCTGCAATTTCTGTGGCTGGCAGTTGTATGAGCGCGGAGAGCTCGTTGATGTGCTGTGGGGGGAACTGGAATGGTCTTCCCCGACAGATGATGATGAGCTGCCGGAAGTCACCGGACCTGCGTGGATAATCGACAATGTGGCGCATTATGGCGGATGAAGTATGACGGAGACGGGCGGGCAACCGCCCGTTTCTTTTCCGACAAAGGATGTCGCCGTGCTCCTCTTTTTACTGCGCCGGCTGACGCGGCGCGGCATAAACGCTGCCTGTGGTCAGTGTCCCGCGTCCGGCCGGGCACGGGACGGGCGCTTTTACCGCTCCCGGCTGGCGTCGGTGACAGTGTACGCCAGCCCGTCGCCCTTTTCTGATGAACGCCCTTCAAGCCGCTTTCGCGGCATAGCCTTGCCGTCAAAAAGACGACGGCTGCGGTATTCCACGGTCGGCCTGACCCGTTACCGGACGCGGTGAACAGCCCACAGGCAGCGGGGAACGGGCACCACAGGGGTGCCCTCCCGGTGCCCTCTGTAAGAGAAGGAGCGTTGTTATGTCCCGTTTTGTCCTCGGTAACTGCATCGATGTTATGGCCCGTATTCCTGATAACGCCATTGATTTCATACTGACTGACCCGCCGTACCTCGTCGGTTTTCGTGACCGTTTCGGGCGCACCATCGCCGGCGATAAAACCGATGAATGGCTGCAACCGGCCTGTAATGAAATGTACCGCGTACTCAAAAAAGACGCGCTGATGGTGAGCTTCTACGGCTGGAACCGCGTCGATCGCTTTATGGCCGCCTGGAAAAATGCGGGATTCAGCGTTGTTGGTCACCTGGTCTTCACCAAAAACTACACATCGAAGGCCGCATATGTGGGCTATCGCCACGAATGCGCCTACATCCTGGCAAAAGGCCGTCCACGTCTGCCACAAAACCCGCTGCCGGACGTGCTGGGCTGGAAATATTCGGGCAATCGTCATCACCCGACGGAAAAGCCCGTTACCAGCCTGCAACCGCTGATTGAGAGCTTCACACACCCGAACGCAATTGTGCTGGACCCGTTTGCAGGCAGCGGCTCAACCTGCGTCGCTGCCCTCCAGTCCGGACGCCGGTATATCGGTATCGAGCTGCTTGAACAGTATCACCGTGCCGGACAGCAACGACTGGCCGCCGTGCAACGGGCCATGCAGCAGGGGGCCGCGAATGATAACTGGTTTGAACCGGAGGCTGCGTAAATGAACTATGCCGGACACGAAAAACTTCGCGCCGACGTGGCGGAGGTGGCCAACACCATGTGTGACCTTCGGGCCAGGCTGAACGATATGGAGCATCGCTGTCGCTTTGATTCCGATGTGCTTGTTGAACGCCTGACACGCCAGACGCTGTATCGCGCCAATCGCCTGTTCATGGAGGCGTATACCGAAATTCTGGAACTGGATTCCTGCTTCAAAGATTGAGAAGGAGACGAGAATGTACGGAACATGCGAAACGCTATGCCGGGAGCTGGCAGCAAAGTATCCGGGAAACACGCCGCTGATGCTGCTTATCTGGTCCCCGGAAGAGATTCAGGCCCTCGCTGACGGAATGGATATTTCTCTGTCCGATCATGAAATCAGAACCGTCCTGGCGCGCCTGGAGGACATCCCGGAAGACCAGCGGACTGAATCCGGTATTTCTTCCGGTGCGGCGATGGAGATTATCAATAACGTGAGAGAAAACCGCCAGGTGACCGTCCCTGCTGAACTGCTGGCGTCCCTGATTCAGACCGCCGAACAGGCACTGTGGAAACGTGAGTGGGCCGCCCGTGATAACGGCCTCGCCGTCCCGGAATGCGTCACCCGCCGACAGGCGGTGGTTAATCAGGCCCGCGCCCTGCTGAAAAACAACACACGCGAAAACGACTGATGTTATCGCCGCCTGCGGGCGGCGATTCAGGGAGACCATGAATCATGAACGAAACGCTGAATGCACTGATTTATCGCCACGCCAGCAACCTGCTGCTGGCGCAGGGCTGGCCGGAAGAGACGGATGTTGACCAGCGTAATCCGAAGTATCCGGGCTGGATCAGCATTTACGTGCGGCTGGATGTGCCCCGGCTGGCGACGTTACTTATCAACCGTCACGGCGGCGTACTGCCGCCGCTCCTGGCCTCCGCCATTCAGAAACTGACCGGAACCGGGGCGGAACTGGTACTGTCCGGCAGTCAGTGGCAGTCGCTGCCGGTACTTCCGGCAGACGGAACACAGGTGTTTTTCCCGTATGCCGGAGAATGGCTGACCGAAGACGAAATCAGGGCAGTTCTTGATGCAGTGCGCAATGCAGTACGAAGCATCTGTTACCAAGTGGCAGAAGATGCCCGGCGTATCCGGGCGGCGCTGACCACCACCGGTCAGACGTTGCTGACCCGCCAGACGCGCCGCTTTCGTCTGGTTGTGAAGGAAAGCGATTACCCCTGCTGGCTTGATGAAGATGACGAAAATCTGCCCGTGGTGCTCGATGCCATTCTGAACCGTGGCGCTCGTTTTTCGTCGGTGGAAATGTATCTGGTCAGTGAGTGTGTGGAGCATATCCTGTCCAGTGGGCTGGCCTGCGATGTGCTGCGTATACCTGATGAACCGTCCCGTCGCTGGTTTGACCGGGATATTCTGCGGGAGATGGTCCTGGAAGCCCGGACTGAAATCCGCAGCATGGCGGATGCACTGGCGAAAATCCGGAAATGATGACGCTGGCGGGGAAAATCTCCGCCTTTTCCAGCCGGTCCCCGGAAAGAGCAAAAGGATGTCGCCGCAGGCTCCGCTTTACCCGGCCATGCGGGGCATGGCCTTGTGGGTTTTCAGTTATGTGGCCTCAGCGTCGTGTGCGGGCTGTGCCGTGCCTCCATCGTAGCCGGGCTTCTGCGGGCGGGTTGCAAGGTAAGGTGAACCGCTGCGGTCACCCGGTCCCTCCTTCCCGTCTGCCGTGATTTTCCGGTCGTTCACCCGCTCAGATTTCGCGGTCTCACCCTCCAACTCCCGTCAGCCGTGCGCGTCAGGCTGCGGCTTCCCTTGCGCCCTTGCAACCCTGCAGGCCCGGCAAAGATGGAGGCACGGCACCGCCCGGTGTCGCGGAATATGTGAACAACGGAGGAAATCCCATGCAGTATGCGAAACCTGTCACTCTGAACGTTGAAGAGTGCGACCGTCTGTCTTTTCTGCCTTACCTGTTTGGCCTGGATTTTCTGTATGCCGAAGCGTCTGTATACGCGCTGGCGAAAAAAATGATGCCGGAATATGAAGGCGGATTCTGGCACTTCATCCGCCTGCCGGACGGTGGCGGTTACATGATGCCGGATGGCGACCGTTTTCATCTGGTCAACGGTGAAAACTGGTTTGACCGTACCGTGAGTGCTGATGCCGCAGGCATCATTCTGACTTCCCTTGTGATTAACCGCCAGTTGTGGCTGTACCACGACAGCGGGGATGCAGGGCTGACACACCTGTACAGGATGCGCGATGCGCAGTTGTGGAGCCACATCGAATTTCACCCCGAATGCAACGCGATTTACGCGGCACTGGACTGATTAACGGACGGGGCGGCAATGCCGCCCCTGTAAAGGAGACGAGAACATGTACTGTACTGTTAAAGAAATTATCCGCGATGTACTGGATACAGACGTGCCGGACAGTGAATGCGTTTTTGCCGTAGTGCTGACCCGTGGGGATGTGCGTCACATAGCCCAGGACTGGAGCCTGTCAGACGATGAGCTGGAAACCGTCATGCAGCGGCTGGACGATGCTTTTGAGCATGGTGCGGATGTCAGCGTTGTTCACGACGTTGTTCGTGAACTGATGGAGGAAAAGCACGCCAGCCGTCAGGTGACAGTCCCGGCGGTGATGCTGGAAAAAGTGATGGCGCTGGCAGGCAGTGAAATGAAGCGCCTGTATGCCGTCGGGAGTGAGAACGGGGGCGACGGTGATGCGTTCGTCAGGGAAGAACGCGAAGCAATGGACGTTGTGTTACAGGCGCTGGACGGGGAGAACATGTCATGAATATCAACACGGAAACCCGCGAAATTCTGCGTAATTACAAAGCCGTGATTAATGCGCGGCGTCGTGAAATGGGGCAGAAACCGCTCACCACCGCGCAGATTGTTGATGAAATCTGCGATTTTGTGGCGAATCAGCAGGCGGTTTTCCTTGGCGGTCAGTACATCCTGCAGGGCAGCAGAAACAGGTGATACAGGGCAGGCGGTGGAGGCCGCCTGTCAGTCCGCGCGAAACCCCCTGGCAGGCTGGCGCCTGCCGGAAACGCGGGGTGCAGCGCCTGCGGCGCTGCCGGCCCGGCTTTCCGGTCAGAAGGTAGTGTATGGCTGTATGCCAGGGACAGGTGTGATGTTCCGTGACACTGTCACCGTTTCTGGCTGTTTTTTGTTGCGCCCGCTTCGGCTCCCGGCTGCCTGACGGCATCCGGTCGTCAGGCCCGACTCCGACAGGCAGCTGCTGGCGCACCCGCCAGTCTCCGCCGAACCCGCTGGCGCGGTTTCGGGCTGTCGCTACGGTCCGATGCGTGAAAACCCGGGCTTGCAGCGACCGTTCCGGTCGCGCCGCCTCTGTCGCGCCGTGACCTGCGCTCCCTGCACACCTGACGGTGTGTGAGGAAACTGCGCCTGATGGCGCAGCAGTCTTCCCTCCTGCCGCCACCTCTGCGGCCTGTTTCCCGCTGTGGACTTTCCGGGGGGCAGACGTGACCCCCTCCCGTTCCATCTGTCCAGGGTGAGATGCACCGGCCACAAAATTTTTAGCCATGAACCCGGCTAAAAATTTTGCGTCCGCCCCCGGACAGCTGTCCCGTGAGGCGGTAAACGGGCCCCCATCGGAAAGGTCCACTGCGGGGAGAAACCCCTGTGAAGTGGACGGCAGGAGGAGCTTTCGCTCCTCTGAAGGGGCACATGAACGTCCCGTCGCCGGTATCCGGTTTATCTCACATCTTTCAGTCAGGAGGTTCTTATGAGTGC
>NZ_JBJQJE010000028.1:0-64890 GCF_046487585.1 Escherichia sp. WS1265 | reverse complement strand
GAATTACGTGTTCACTCTTGAGACTTGGTATTCATTTATCGTCTTGCGACGTTAAGAATCCGTATCTTCGAGTGCCCACACAGATTGTCTGATAAATTGTTAAAGAGCAGTGCCGCTTCGCTTTTTCTCAGCGGCGCGGGGTGTGCATAATACGCTTTCCCGCTACAGAGTCAAGCATTTTTTTGCTTTTCTCTGTTGAGATTCTCAGGAGAACCCCGCTGACCCGGCGGCGTGTTTGCCGTTGTTCCGTGTCAGTGGTGGCGCATTATAGGGAGTTATTCCGGCCTGACAAGCGAAAAATATAAAAACTTTATCGTTCGCTCATTTTTCAGGCAAAACATCTTAAATATAGTCTTTTCCGTCTAACTTATAGACAAAAACGAGCCCCGAAGGGCTCGTTTTATCATTTACTGGACGGCGACAATCCGGTCTTCATTAACTTCCAGGCGAATCACTTTACCCGGAACCAATTCACCAGACAGTATTTGCTGTGCCAGCGGGTTTTCAATCTGCTGCTGAATTGCACGTTTCAGAGGACGTGCGCCATAGACCGGATCGTAACCGTTCTCGCTCAGCAGTTTCAGCGCCTCGTCAGAAATGTGGATTTCATAACCACGTTCTTCCAGACGTTTATACAGACGTTTCAACTGAATCTGCGCAATCGACGCAATGTGCTGTTCACCCAGCGGATGGAAGACCACCACTTCATCGATACGGTTAATGAATTCCGGACGGAAGTTATGGCTAACCACACCGAGCACCAGCTCTTTCATGTGCGCATAATCCAGTTCACCGAAGCGTTCCTGAATCAAATCGGAACCGAGGTTAGAGGTCATAATGACAACCGTATTACGGAAGTCGACCGTTCTCCCCTGCCCGTCAGTCAGACGCCCATCATCCAGTACCTGCAACAGAATGTTGAAGACATCCGGATGCGCTTTTTCCACTTCATCCAGCAGAATGACGGAATACGGACGACGACGCACCGCTTCGGTCAGGTAGCCACCTTCTTCATAACCGACATATCCCGGAGGCGCACCAACCAGACGAGACACCGAGTGTTTCTCCATAAACTCGGACATATCGATACGGACCATCGCCTCGTCGCTATCAAACATAAAGTTCGCTAGCGCCTTACAAAGCTCAGTTTTCCCCACACCGGTTGGGCCGAGGAACAGGAATGAACCAATCGGGCGATTTGGATCCGCCAGCCCCGCACGGCTACGACGAATAGCGTTAGATACCGCATCAACCGCTTCGTTCTGACCAATAACGCGATGGTGCAGCTCTTGCTCCATACGCAGCAGTTTTTCGCGCTCGCTTTCCATCATGCGAGAAACCGGAATCCCCGTCCAACGCGCCAGCACTTCAGCAATTTCGGCGTCGGTCACTTTATTACGCAACAGACGCATAGTTTTGCCTTCGAGCTGCGTTGCGGCTTCCAGTTGCTTTTCCAGTTCCGGGATTTTACCGTATTGCAGTTCAGACATCCGCGCCAGGTCACCCACACGGCGAGCCTGTTCAATAGCGATTTTCGCCTGTTCCAGTTCCGCTTTAATGGTCTGCGTACCAGAAAGCGATGCTTTCTCTGCTTTCCACTCTTCTTCTAACTCGGAGTACTGACGTTCTTTGTCGCTCAGTTCTTCGTTGAGCATATCCAGGCGTTTTTTACTGGCTTCATCAGACTCTTTCATTAACGCCTGTTGTTCCAGTTTGAGCTGGATGATACGGCGATCGAGTCGGTCGAGTTCTTCTGGTTTTGAGTCAATCTGCATACGAATGCTGGATGCTGCCTCATCGATCAGGTCGATGGCTTTATCTGGCAGCTGACGGTCAGCAATGTAGCGATGAGACAACGTCGCCGCTGCAACAATTGCCGGGTCAGTAATTTGCACATGGTGGTGCAGCTCGTAACGTTCTTTCAGGCCACGTAGAATCGCAATGGTATCTTCAACAGAAGGCTCGGCAACAAACACTTTCTGGAAACGACGTTCCAGCGCAGCATCTTTTTCGATGTACTGGCGATATTCGTCAAGCGTCGTGGCACCTACGCAGTGCAATTCACCACGCGCCAGCGCCGGTTTCAGCATGTTTCCGGCGTCCATTGCGCCATCGGCTTTACCCGCACCGACCATGGTATGTAATTCGTCGATAAACAGGATGACGTTGCCTTCCTGTTTGGCAAGATCGTTAAGCACGCCTTTTAAACGTTCTTCAAACTCACCGCGATATTTCGCCCCAGCCACCAGCGCGCCCATATCCAGCGCCAGTACGCGGCGGCCTTTCAACCCTTCCGGCACTTCGCCGTTGATAATACGCTGCGCCAGACCTTCAACGATGGCAGTTTTACCGACGCCGGGTTCACCAATCAGTACCGGGTTATTTTTAGTACGACGTTGCAGCACCTGAATGGTACGGCGAATTTCTTCATCACGACCAATCACCGGATCGAGTTTGCCTTGTTCGGCTCGTTCGGTAAGGTCGATGGTATATTTTTTCAAAGCCTGACGTTGGTCTTCAGCACCTTGATCGTTCACGCTTTCACCTCCACGCATTTGTTCAATCGCTTGAGTAATGTTGGCGGTGGTCGCCCCTGCTGCTTTCAGGATGTCGGCCAGCGTGCCGCGAGACTCAAGTGCCGCCAGAACGAACAGTTCTGACGAGATAAAGTTATCACCACGTTTTTGCGCCAGCTTGTCGCAAAGATTAAGAACGCGCACCAAATCCTGTGATGGCTGGACATCACCACCAGTACCTTCAACCTGCGGTAAACGATTTAATGCCTGATTGATATCTGTGCGCAACTGGCCAGCATTAATGCCAGCGGATGTTAATAAAGGACTAACCGACCCCCCTTCCTGATTCAGCAGGGCGCTCATTAAATGAAGTGGTTCGATGAATTGGTTGTCGTGCCCGAGTGCAAGTGATTGGGCATCGGCAAGAGCAAGCTGGAATTTATTAGTAAGACGATCCAGACGCATAACTCCTCCCATAACGGATCAAAGTTGCTACTGGAGATTAAATGAGGTCATCCCTCAATTATTCAAGGTTATTGACCAGATTAATGTGAAAAGAAAATCACGCGTACCGGATCGTCTTGATTCTTTAGGTTATATCAGCCAAATGAAACTTGCCATACGACCGGTGGTCTTGTCGCGACGATAAGAGAAGAAAGTCTCATTTTCCGTATATGTACAACGGTCGCCGCCGAAAATTTGTTCAACACCAACGCTCGCCAGACGCTGCCGGGCAAGCTGATAAATATCCGCCAGATACTTATCACCATGCTGAATGAAAGCTGTACTCGCTTTGGCGTCTACTGCCATAAACGCCTCGCGAACCTCCGCCCCCACTTCAAACGCGCGTGGACCAATTGCCGGCCCTAACCAGGCGAGAATATTTTCCGGATTATCAGCAAAACAGGAAACCGTCTCTTCCAGCACACCTGAGCACAGTCCACGCCAGCCAGCATGAGCGGCGGCGACTTCCGTTCCCGCTCGATTGCAAAACAGCACGGGGAGGCAGTCGGCAGTCATCACTGCGCAAACCGTGCCCGGCGTATTGCTATAAGAGGCATCTGCTCGTTTTGAGACATAAGGTTCGCCAGTAAGCTTAAGCACATCTTTGCCGTGTACCTGCTCAAGCCAGACCGGTTTAGAAGGCAAATTGCCCGCAGCAAAAAGTCGCTTGCGATTCTCCTCAACGTGAACCGGGTTATCGCCACAATGAGCACCGAGGTTGAGCGAGTCATACGGGGGCAAGCTCACGCCGCCGATACGAGTAGAGCTACAAGCCGCAACACCTTTTGGCAGCGGCCACTGCGGGACAATTAGCTTACTCATAACCAGTCCACTTCATCCTTATGCTCTTCGAAATCGGCGCGCATCACATCAATCAGCTCCACCATATCTTGTGGAATAGGCGCATGCCATTCCATTTCGATGCCGGAGATCGGGTGATAAAGACGCAGCATGGTTGCATGAAGCGCCTGGCGGTCAAACTTACGCAGCGTGGAGATAAACGCTTCCGAAGCACCTTTTGGAGGACGCGGACGGCCACCATAAACCGGATCGCCCACCAGCGGATGAGTGATATGGGCCATATGCACGCGGATCTGGTGCGTACGTCCAGTTTCCAGACGCAACCGCAGACGCGTGTGCACACGGAAGTGTTCCATGATGCGATAGTGAGTCACCGCTGGTTTGCCCATCGGATGCACCGCCATGTGAGTACGTTTGGTCGGGTGGCGACTGATTGGCTCATCCACCGTACCGCCAGCGGTCATATGACCAATTGCGACAGCTTCATACTCACGAGTAATTTCACGCCGTTGCAAAGATTCGACTAAACGCGTCTGAGCCGGAACGGTTTTTGCCACAACCATCAGGCCAGTGGTGTCTTTATCCAGACGATGGACGATGCCCGCACGCGGTACATCGGCAATGGGCGGATAGTAATGAAGCAACGCATTCAGTACCGTGCCATCCGGGTTACCCGCGCCAGGATGAACCACCAGGTCGCGCGGTTTATTAATGACGATGATGTCTTCATCTTCATAGACGATATCCAGCGGGATATCCTGCGGTTCAAAACGCGCTTCTTCTTCAATCTCTGCGTTGATGGCAACCTGCTCGCCACCCAATACTTTTTCTTTCGGCTTATCACAAACTTTGCCGTTAACCAGCACGCGCTGGTCGAGGATCCATTCTTTTATTCGCGAACGTGAATAATCCGGGAACATTTCGGCCAAAGCCTGATCTAAGCGTTGACCGAGTTGGTTTTCGGACACCGTTGCAGTGAGCTGTACTCGTTGTGCCATATATACTGCTTCTTCGTTTATCGTTGGGGTTTTACGGCTTTGCCGTTTAATATAGTGTGCTATTGTAGCTGGTCTTAACCGGGAGCAGGAACAGAGAATCTCCCGTATTACATTTTGAGGAAAGTCAAAACGTCATGACGCGCATGAAATATCTGGTGGCAGCCGCCACACTAAGCCTGTTTTTGGCGGGTTGCTCGGGGTCAAAGGAAGAAGTACCTGATAATCCGCCAAATGAAATTTACGCGACTGCACAACAAAAGCTGCAGGACGGTAACTGGAGACAGGCAATAACGCAACTGGAAGCGTTAGATAATCGCTATCCGTTTGGTCCGTATTCGCAGCAGGTGCAGCTGGATCTCATCTACGCCTACTATAAAAACGCCGATTTGCCGTTAGCACAGGCTGCCATCGATCGTTTTATTCGCCTTAACCCGACCCATCCGAATATCGATTATGTCATGTACATGCGTGGCCTGACCAATATGGCGCTGGATGACAGTGCGCTGCAAGGGTTCTTTGGCGTTGACCGTAGCGATCGCGATCCTCAACATGCACGAGCTGCGTTTAGTGACTTTTCCAAACTGGTGCGCGGCTATCCGAACAGTCAGTACACCACCGATGCCACCAAACGTCTGGTATTCCTGAAAGATCGTCTAGCGAAATATGAATACTCCGTTGCCGAGTACTATACAGAACGTGGCGCATGGGTTGCCGTCGTTAACCGCGTAGAAGGCATGTTGCGCGACTACCCGGATACCCAGGCTACGCGTGATGCGCTGCCGCTGATGGAAAATGCATACCGTCAGATGCAGATGAATGCGCAAGCTGAAAAAGTAGCGAAAATCATCGCCGCAAACAGCAGCAATACATAACAGAAACCTGAAACACAAAACGGCAGCCCTTGAGCTGCCGTTTTTTTATTCTGTTAGTTGTGAAACTGAAGCGATTTAGTCACTATCGATCTCATCAAATATGGCTCGCTTTGAGATATTCCTCAAGTAAAAAAACACCTCTTCCTGCGATTTCTCACAAAAAAGATTCGTTGACAAAAAGTGACAAAATTATGAGATTTCCATCACACATTTTGACATCAGGAACGGTATGCTGAATTCACCAAGACGGGAAGACAAGAGGTAAAATTTATGACAATGAACATTACCAGCAAACAAATGGAAATTACTCCGGCCATCCGCCAACATGTCGCAGACCGTCTCGCCAAACTGGAAAAATGGCAAACACATCTGATTAATCCACATATCATTCTGTCCAAAGAGCCACAAGGGTTTGTTGCTGACGCCACAATCAATACACCTAACGGCGTTCTGGTTGCCAGTGGTAAACATGAAGATATGTACACCGCAATTAACGAATTGATCAACAAGCTGGAACGGCAGCTCAATAAACTGCAGCACAAAGGCGAAGCACGTCGTGCCGCAACATCGGTGAAAGACGCCAACTTCGTCGAAGAAGTTGAAGAAGAGTAGTCCTTTATATTGAGTGTATCGCCAACGCGCCTTCGGGCGCGTTTTTTGTTGACAGCGTGAAAACAGTACGGGTACTGTACTGAAGTCACTTAAGGAAACAAACATGAAACACACACCGTTTTTCTTCGCATTCTTTTTTACCTTCCCCTGAATGGGAGGCGTTTCGTCGTGTGAAACAGAATGCGAAGACGAACAATAAGGCCTCCCAAATCGGGGGGCCTTTTTTATTGATAACAAAAAAGGCAACACTATGACATCGGAAAACCCGTTACTGGCGCTGCGTGAGAAAATCAGCGCGCTGGATGAAAAATTATTAGCATTACTGGCAGAGCGGCGCGAACTGGCCGTTGAGGTGGGAAAAGCCAAACTGCTCTCGCATCGCCCGGTACGTGATATTGATCGTGAACGCGATTTGCTGGAAAGATTAATTACGCTCGGTAAAGCGCACCATCTGGACGCCCATTACATTACTCGCCTGTTCCAGCTCATCATTGAAGATTCCGTATTAACTCAGCAGGCTTTGCTCCAGCAACATCTCAATAAAATTAATCCACACTCTGCCCGCATCGCTTTTCTCGGCCCCAAAGGCTCCTATTCCCATCTTGCCGCTCGTCAGTACGCTGCCCGTCACTTTGAGCAATTCATTGAAAGTGGCTGCGCCAAATTTGCCGATATTTTTAATCAGGTGGAAACCGGCCAGGCCGACTATGCCGTCGTACCGATTGAAAATACCAGCTCCGGTGCCATAAACGACGTTTACGATCTGCTGCAACATACCAGTTTGTCGATTGTTGGCGAGATGACGTTAACTATCGACCATTGTTTGTTGGTCTCCGGCACTACTGATTTGTCCACCATTAATACGGTCTACAGCCATCCGCAGCCATTCCAGCAATGCAGCAAATTCCTTAATCGTTATCCGCACTGGAAGATTGAATATACCGAAAGTACGTCTGCGGCAATGGAAAAGGTTGCACAGGCAAAATCACCGCATGTTGCTGCGTTGGGAAGCGAAGCTGGCGGCACTTTGTACGGTTTGCAGGTACTGGAGCGTATTGAAGCGAATCAGCGACAAAACTTCACCCGATTTGTGGTGTTGGCACGTAAAGCCATTAACGTGTCTGACCAGGTTCCAGCGAAAACGACGTTGTTAATGGCGACCGGGCAACAAGCTGGTGCGCTGGTTGAAGCGTTGCTGGTACTGCGCAACCACAATCTGATTATGACCCGTCTGGAGTCACGCCCGATTCACGGTAATCCATGGGAAGAGATGTTTTATCTGGATATTCAGGCCAATCTGGAATCAGCGGAAATGCAAAAAGCATTGAAAGAGTTAGGGGACATCACCCGTTCGATGAAGGTATTGGGCTGTTACCCAAGTGAGAACGTAGTGCCTGTTGATCCAACCTGATGAAAAGGTGCCGGATGATGTGAATCATCCGGCACTGGATTATTAGTGGCGGTTGTCATTCGCCTGACGCAATAACACGCGGCTTTCACTCTGAAAACGCTGTGCGTAATCGCCGAACCAGTGCTCCACCTTGCGGAAACTGTCAATAAACGCCTGCTTATCGCCCTGCTCCAGCAACTCAATCGCCTCGCCGAAACGCTTATAGTAACGTTTGATTAACGCCAGATTACGCTCTGACGACATAATAATGTCGGCATAAAGCTGCGGATCCTGAGCAAACAGTCGCCCAACCATCGCCAGTTCAAGGCGGTAAATCGGCGAAGAGAGCGCCAGAAGTTGCTCAAGCTGAACATTTTCTTCTGCCAGGTGCAGCCCATAAGCAAAAGTAGCAAAGTGGCGCAGAGCCTGAATAAACGCCATATTCTGATCGTGCTCGACGGCGCTAATACGATGCAGCCGAGCGCCCCAGACCTGAATTTGCTCCAGAAACCATTGGTATGCTTCCGGCTTACGTCCATCACACCAGACCACAACTTGCTTTGCCAGGCTACCGCTGTCCGGGCCGAACATCGGGTGTAACCCCAGCACCGGACCATCATGCGCCGCCAGCATGGCCTGTAATGGTCCATTTTTCACCGATGCCAGATCGACCAGAATACAATCTTTCGGTAAAGGCGGTAATTTGCCAATAACTTGTTCAGTAACGTGGATGGGCACACTAACAATCACCATTCCGGCATCGGCAACAATATCAGCCGCTCGATCCCAGTCATGTTGCTCCAGAATCCGCACCTGATAACCCGAGAGTGTCAGCATCTTCTCGAACAGACGTCCCATCTGACCGCCACCACCAACGATAACTACCGGGCGTAACGCAGGACAAAGCGTTTTAAATCCTTTGTCGTTTTCACTGGAGTAAGATTCACGCATCACCCGACGCAAAACATCCTCAATCAGATCTGGCGGTACACCCAGAGCTTCCGCCTCTGCACGCCGCGAGGCCAGCATAGATGCCTCGCGCTCCGGAACATAAATAGGCAGTCCAAAGCGGCTTTTCACCTCGCCAACTTCAGCAACCAGTTCCAGACGCTTCGCTAATAAATTCAGCAGCGCTTTATCGACTTCATCAATTTGATCGCGTAATGCGGTCAATTCAGCAACCATAATAAACCTCTTAAGCCACGCGCGCCGTCAGCTGCCCGTTGAGATCATGATGGATCTCACGCAGTAAGGCATCGGTCATTTCCCAGCTAATGCAGGCATCGGTTACAGACACGCCGTATTTCATTTCGCTACGCGGCTGTTCGGAAGACTGATTACCTTCGTGGATATTACTTTCAATCATCAGACCAATAATTGAGCGATTGCCATCTTTGATTTGAGCAACCACGGATTCTGCCACCGCAGGCTGACGGCGATAATCTTTATTGGAATTACCGTGGCTGCAATCTACCATCAGAGACGGGCGCAGTCCCGCCTGTTCCATCTCTTTTTCACATTGCGCAACATCCGCAGGGCTATAATTCGGCGCTTTACCACCGCGCAGGATCACATGTCCGTCCGGATTCCCCTGAGTTTGTAGCAACGCAACCTGACCTGCCTGGTTAATGCCAACAAAACGGTGCGGCTGGGCGGCGGCGCGCATAGCGTTAATTGCCGTTGCCAGACTGCCATCGGTGCCGTTTTTAAAACCAACCGGCATGGAAAGCCCGGAGGCCATTTCACGGTGAGTTTGCGATTCCGTTGTACGAGCACCAATGGCTGACCAGCTAAACAGATCGCCCAAGTATTGCGGGCTATTTGGATCTAACGCTTCCGTCGCCAGTGGCAGTCCCATATTCACCAGCTCAAGCAGCAATTTACGCGCGATCTGCAGCCCGGCTTCTACATCAAAAGAGCCATCCATATGGGGATCGTTAATTAACCCTTTCCAGCCGACAGTGGTACGGGGTTTTTCAAAATAGACGCGCATTACCAGATAGAGGCTATCGCTGACCTCTGCGGCAAGGGCTTTAAATCGACGAGCATATTCCAGAGCAGTTTCCGGATCATGAATGGAACAAGGACCACATACTACCAGCAGACGAGGATCGCGCCCGGCGATAATATCTGAAATGGTTTTACGCGAGTCAGCAATCTGGGCTTCTTGTTGCAGGCTCAATGGAAAAGCGGCCTTCAGTTTTTCCGGAGTCATTAAAACCTGTTCGTCGGTAATATGTACGTTATTCAGCGCGTCTTTTTGCATGATGGCGATCCTGTTTATGCTCGTTTGCGATAGTTGATCCTCAGCGAGGATGACGTAACGATAACACATAAAGTAAAGTTTTCAATCCATATTTCGTACATTTTTCTTTACAGAAACAATTTTCTCGCGCTTTTGATGCTTATTTCGTACAAATAAATTTACACCTCATTTAAAAACAATCCGCTATGCTTTGAAAAAGGAGAAAGAAATGATGAAAAAGTTTATCGCCCCCTTGTTGGCTTTACTGGTTAGCGGATGTCAGATTGATCCTTATACTCACGCGCCAACCTTGACCAGCACCGACTGGTATGATGTCGGTATGGAAGATGCGATATCGGGCAGCGCCATAAAAGATGACGATGCATTTAGCGATTCACAGGCGGATCGCGGTCTATACCTTAAAGGATATGCCGAAGGACAAAAGAAAACTTGCCAGACCGATTTTACTTATGCCCGAGGACTTTCCGGTAAAAGCTTTCCTGCCAGCTGCAACAATGTTGAAAATGCCAGCCAACTGCATGAAGTATGGCAAAAAGGGGCTGATGAAAATGCCAGCACAATACGATTAAATTAATTAAAACCCCACAAATAAATTAAACATAAGATTTTATCTCATTGTGTTTTATTTCTCACATTGATGACGGTCGCATGAAAAAATGATATTTTAATGAGCATTCTGAAAAAATATCGATGCATTTCGAGCGAAGATGGTGGGGATCCCTGAATGCGTTTTTCTCACCGACTGTTCTTACTTCTGATTCTCCTGCTGACGGGAGCACCAATACTCGCTCAGGAGCCTTCTGACGTTGCGAAAAACGTGCGTATGATGGTTTCCGGTATTGTCAGTTACACCCGCTGGCCTGCGCTATCAGGGCCACCAAAGTTATGTATCTTTTCATCTTCACGTTTTAGTACCGCCCTACAAGAGAATGCCGCGACATCTTTGCCTTATCTGCCTGTCATCATTCACACTCAACAAGAGGCGATGATTTCAGGCTGCAATGGTTTTTATTTTGGCAACGAGTCACCGACATTCCAGATGGAATTAACCGAACAATATCCGTCAAAGGCGTTATTATTAATTGCCGAACAAAATACCGAGTGCATTATTGGTAGCGCCTTTTGTCTGATCATCCACAATAATGACGTCAGATTTGCCGTAAACCTGGATGCCTTATCGCGTAGCGGTGTAAAGGTCAACCCGGATGTCTTGATGCTCGCACGGAAGAAAAATGATGGATAACGATAATTCTCTTAATAAGCGCCCCACGTTTAAAAGAGCATTACGCAACATCAGTATGACCAGCATATTTATCACTATGATGCTGATCTGGTTGCTGCTTTCCGTGACCTCGGTGCTGACCCTGAAACAGTACGCGCAAAAAAACCTGGCACTGACAGCAGCAACAATGACTTACAGTCTGGAAGCAGCTGTCGTTTTTGCCGATGGCCCTGCAGCAACTGAAACACTGGCAGCGCTGGGCCAGCAAGGGCAATTTTCAACTGCAGAAGTACGTGATAAGCAGCAAAATATTCTGGCATCCTGGCATTACACCCGTAAGGATCCAGGCGATACTTTCAGCAATTTCATAAGCCACTGGCTCTTCCCTGCCCCCATCATTCAGCCGATTCGTCACAATGGCGAAACCATTGGCGAAGTACGCTTAACCGCTCGCGACAGTTCAATCAGCCATTTCATCTGGTTTTCGCTCGCTGTCCTGACCGCCTGCATTCTGCTAGCGTCAGGCATTGCAATTACCCTCACCCGCCATTTGCACAATGGCCTGGTGGAAGCACTGAAAAATATCACCGATGTCGTACATGATGTGCGTTCCAACCGCAATTTTTCCCGACGAGTTTCGGAAGAACGTATCGCTGAGTTTCACCGCTTCGCTCTCGACTTCAACAGTCTGCTGGATGAAATGGAAGAGTGGCAGCTTCGTTTACAGGCCAAAAATGCGCAGCTTCTGCGTACCGCGCTACATGACCCATTAACCGGGCTGGCTAACCGCGCAGCGTTTCGTAGCGGCATCAATACGTTGATGAACAATTCCGATGCCCGAAAAACGTCGGCGTTACTATTTCTTGATGGCGATAATTTCAAATATATCAATGATACCTGGGGTCATGCGACGGGCGATAGAGTCTTGATTGAAATCGCAAAACGGTTAGCTGAATTTGGCGGGCTGCGACATAAAGCATACCGCCTGGGCGGCGATGAATTCGCGATGGTGCTCTATGATGTACAGTCGGAATCTGAAGTGCAGCAGATATGCTCAGCACTGACACAAATCTTTAATCTCCCGTTTGATCTTCATAATGGCCATCAGACCACCATGACATTAAGCATTGGTTACGCGATGACCATTGAGCACGCCTCTGCGGAAAAATTACAAGAGCTTGCCGATCACAATATGTATCAGGCCAAACACCAGCGTGCCGAAAAGCTGGTGAGATAACAAGGATATATCGATATGATAAAGCACCTGGTAGCACCCCTGATTTTCACCTCACTAATACTGACTGGCTGCCAGTCCCCTCAGGGAAAGTTTACTCCTGAGCAAGTCGCCGCTATGCAATCTTATGGATTTACTGAATCCGCCGGCGACTGGTCGCTGGGCTTATCAGATGCCATTCTGTTCGCAAAAAATGACTACAAATTGCTCCCGGAAAGCCAGCAACAGATCCAAACCATGGCAGCCAAATTGGCCTCGACAGGGCTAACACATGCCCGTATGGATGGACACACCGATAACTATGGTGAAGACAGTTACAACGAAGGCTTATCATTGAAACGGGCGAATGTCGTGGCCGATGCATGGGCTATTGGTGGACAAATTCCACGCAGCAATCTCACCACACAGGGTTTAGGAAAAAAATATCCCATAGCCAGTAACAAGACCGCCCAGGGCCGCGCCGAGAACCGCCGCGTCGCAGTGGTGATTACAACCCCTTAAAACACGAGCAAACAGATAAAAAAGGGCCAGCCAATTGGCCAGCCCTTCTTAACAGGATGTCGCTTAAGCGAAACCTTAGTTAAGACGCTCTTTGATACGAGCAGCCTTACCAGTACGCTCACGCAGGTAGTACAGTTTAGCTTTACGAACAGCACCACGACGTTTGACAGAAATGCTGTCAACTACCGGAGAGTGAGTCTGGAAGACACGCTCAACGCCTTCGCCGTTGGAAATTTTACGAACAGTGAATGCAGAGTGCAGACCGCGGTTACGAATAGCGATAACCACGCCCTCGAATGCCTGCAGACGTTTTTTGGAACCTTCAACAACCCATACTTTCACTTCCACGGTATCACCCGGACGGAAGGAAGGTACGTCCTGCTTCATCTGCTCTTGTTCAAGTTGCTTAATAATGTTGCTCATAATTTAATCTCTTATCCTGGGTAAACTGATATCTCGGGGGCTTACGCCATCCCATCATGTTTATGTTGCTGTTGTGCGTGTTCCGTTTTGAACTCCGCCAGCAACCTTGCTTGCTCTTCAGTCAGAGCCAGGTTTTCCAGAAGTTCAGGTCTTCTAAGCCAGGTACGGCCCAGCGACTGTTTCAAACGCCAGCGACGTATCTCGGCATGGTTGCCCGACAGTAACACTGGCGGAACTTCCATCCCTTCTAACACCTCAGGCCGCGTATAGTGCGGGAAATCCAGCAATCCTTCAGCAAAGGAATCTTCCGTTGCTGAGGCTTCATGTCCCAGTACTCCCGGAATAAACCGGGAAACGGAGTCAATCAGCGTCATTGCTGGTAACTCACCACCACTGAGAACGTAATCGCCGATTGACCATTCTTCGTCAATTTCGGTTTGGATCACGCGCTCATCTATACCTTCGTAGCGACCGCACACCAGAATCAATTTTTGATTCGTTGCCAGTTCGCTGACGCCCGCTTGATCAAGCTTGCGTCCCTGTGGTGACAGATAAATCACCTTTGCGCCTTCACCCGCCGCAGCTTTTGCTGCATGAATGGCGTCCCGCAAGGGTTGCACCATCATTAACATCCCCGGTCCGCCGCCGTAAGGACGATCGTCCACGGTACGGTGCCGGTCATGCGTGAAGTCGCGAGGACTCCAGCTCTGGATGCTCAGCAGGCCATTTTTAACTGCCCGGCCAGTTACCCCGTAATCGGTAATTGCGCGGAACATTTCAGGAAACAGGCTAATTATGCCAATCCACATAGCGCCGTCTTTTACCGTTTATCCGGTGGTTTAAAAACCAGGATCCCAATCTACTTCGATTGAACGAGTAGTGAGATCGACTTTCTTGATAACCTGCCCATCGAGGAACGGTACGAGACGTTCCTTGATACCAAACGCATCTTTCAGGTTTGCCTTAATGACGAGAACATCATTAGATCCGGTTTCCATCATATCGACGACTTTACCGAGATCGTAGCCTTCAGTGGTTACTACCTGGCAGCCCATCAGGTCTTTCCAGTAGTAGTCACCCTCTTCAAGCTGAGGCAGCTGCGATGAATCCACGACAATTTCACAATTCGTCAGCAGGTTCGCCGCATCACGATCGTCAACGCCTTTCAGCTTGATGATCATGTCCTGATTGTGGTGCTTCCAGCTTTCCAGCTGGACTTGCTGCCACTGACCCGCCTTCTGGATAAACCAGGGCTGATAGTCAAAAATGCTTTCGGCGTCTTCGGTGGAAGAAAACACTCTGAGCCACCCACGAATACCGTAAGACGAACCCATTTTTCCCAAAACGATGGGATCAACAGGTGCTTGCGCGGTGAGTTGTTTGCTCATCATGACCACCGTGACAGATTAAGCTGCTTTGTTTACTTCTTTGATCAGCGCAGCAACGCGATCAGAAATAGTTGCGCCCTGGCCAACCCAGTGAGCGATGCGATCCAGATCCAGGCGAGTGCCTTCTTCTTTTTCGCTAGCGATTGGGTTGAAGAAACCAACGCGCTCGATGAAGCGACCGTTGCGTGCATTACGGCTGTCAGCGACAACAACCTGGTAGAACGGACGCTTTTTAGCGCCGTGACGTGCTAAACGAATAGTTACCATAACATCCTCTTGTGTGAATAAAACAACCGGACCCCATCGAGGAACGGAGTCCGGTGTCATATTAAAAGCCCGAAAATTTTACTCATTTTTGCGGAAATTGCAATCAACAGTTGCTAACTCTGCTGTAAAAGGCCGTCGGCGGTGCAGCCAGTTTGGTGCCGGAGTGCGCGCAGTCACCGGAGCGTACACGCAGTACGTGAGGATGACGAGCACACCCCGGTGCCAAAATGGCAAACAAGCCAGGCCGATTAGCGACCAGGAAATCCCGGCGGCATCATACCCTTCATGCTTCTCATCATCTTCGCCATTCCGCCCTTCTTCATTTTCTTCATCATGCGCTGCATGTCGTCGAACTGCTTCAGAAGGCGGTTAACGTCCTGTACCTGCATCCCGCAACCGGCGGCGATACGACGCTTACGCGAACCTTTGATGATTTCTGGCTTAGCGCGCTCTTTCATCGTCATCGAGTTGATGATGGCTTCCATACGCACCAGCACTTTATCGTCCATCTGCGACTTGACGTTATCCGGGATCTGCCCCATGCCCGGCAGCTTGCCCATCAGGCTAGCCATGCCGCCCATATTTTTCATCTGGCGCAGCTGCTCAAGAAAGTCGTTGAGATCGAAGCCGTCGCCTTTTTTTAGCTTGCTGGCTAATTTCTCTGCCTGCGCGCGGTCAACTTTGCTTTCGATATCTTCGATCAGTGACAGTACGTCGCCCATGCCGAGAATACGCGACGCGATGCGGTCAGGATGGAACGGCTCCAGCGCCTCAGTTTTCTCGCCAACACCGAGGAACTTGATCGGTTTGCCAGTGATGTGACGAATAGAGAGCGCCGCACCGCCGCGGGCATCGCCGTCCACTTTGGTCAACACTACACCGGTAAGCGGTAACGCTTCATTGAATGCTTTTGCCGTATTGGCCGCATCCTGACCGGTCATGGCGTCAACCACAAACAGGGTTTCAACCGGATTAATCGACGCATGGACTTGTTTGATCTCATCCATCATCGCTTCGTCAACGTGCAGACGACCAGCAGTATCCACCAGCAGCACGTCGTAGAATTTCAGTTTGGCTTCTTTCAGCGCCGCGTTAACGATATCTACCGGCTTCTGACCAACATCAGAAGGGAAGAAATCAACGCCCACCTGCTCTGCCAGCGTCTCAAGCTGTTTGATTGCCGCCGGGCGATAAACGTCGGCGGAAACCACCAGCACTTTCTTCTTGTGCTTCTCGCGCAGGAACTTACCGAGTTTACCAACGCTGGTTGTTTTACCGGCACCTTGCAGGCCTGCCATCAGCACGACCGCAGGCGGTTGCGCAGCCAGGTTCAGGGTCTGGTTCTCTTCGCCCATCGCCGCAACCAGTTCGTTACGGACGATTTTGACGAACTCCTGCCCCGGCGTCAGGCTCTTATTAACTTCATGACCAACCGCTTTCTCTTTTACGCGATTGATAAACTCACGCACTACCGGCAGAGCGACGTCCGCCTCCAGCAGCGCCATGCGCACTTCGCGCAGCGTATCTTTTACGTTGTCTTCAGTGAGGCGTCCACGGCCACTGATATTGCGCAGCGTGCGCGACAAACGATCGGTTAAATTATCAAACATTGTCTCTCGCCTGGGGTGGAAACGGTTGGCCGCAATCGCGACACATCATCAGTATATTGCCGCAGTATAACATGAAGGCGTCTTTGTTGTTATGCAACGGTTGGAGCAGCGTTCACCTAACGCTATACTGCTTCTCTTTCTTATTGCTCAAACTGTCGACATTACTATGCCCGTTTTTGCTCTGCTCGCGCTTGTCGCCTACTCCGTCAGTCTTGCGCTGATTGTTCCCGGTCTGCTGCAAAAAAACGGCGGCTGGCGGCGCATGGCTATTATTTCTGCGGTCATCGCGCTGGTCTGCCACGCAATCGCTCTGGAAGCCCGCATCCTGCCCGACGGTGATAGCGGACAAAACCTCAGCCTGCTGAACGTTGGTTCATTGGTCAGTTTGATGATCTGTACGGTAATGACCATTGTGGCTTCTCGCAATCGTGGCTGGTTGCTGCTACCCATTGTCTATGCCTTTGCGCTTATCAACCTGGCGCTGGCGACATTCATGCCCAATGAATACATCACCCATCTGGAAGCAACGCCTGGGATGCTGGTGCACATTGGCTTATCGCTCTTTTCCTATGCCACGCTGATTATCGCCGCCCTGTACGCGCTGCAACTGGCGTGGATTGATTACCAACTGAAGAACAAGAAGCTGGCGTTTAACCAGGAAATGCCGCCATTGATGAGTATCGAGCGTAAAATGTTCCACATCACGCAGATTGGCGTGGTGCTGCTAACGCTCACGCTTTGCACTGGCCTGTTCTACATGCACAACTTATTTAGCATGGAAAATATCGACAAGGCTGTGCTCTCTATCGTGGCGTGGTTTGTCTATATTGTGCTGCTGTGGGGACATTATCATGAAGGATGGCGTGGACGCCGCGTCGTCTGGTTTAACGTTGCGGGTGCAGTCATCCTGACACTGGCCTACTTCGGCAGCCGAATTGTCCAGCAGTTAATCAGCTAAACCCAGAAAAGGAGTTTCCCCTGGAACACATTTCTACTACTACGTTGATCATTATTCTGATCATCATGGTGGTCATTTCAGCCTATTTTTCCGGGTCCGAAACCGGAATGATGACCCTCAACCGCTATCGTCTTCGACATATGGCGAAACAGGGTAATCGCTCGGCCAAACGCGTCGAAAAATTGCTGCGTAAGCCAGACCGCCTGATAAGCCTGGTGTTAATCGGCAATAACCTGGTCAATATTCTTGCCTCCGCGCTCGGCACTATTGTTGGGATGCGTTTGTACGGCGATGCGGGCGTGGCAATTGCAACTGGTGTGCTGACTTTTGTCGTACTGGTATTTGCTGAGGTATTGCCGAAAACCATTGCCGCGCTGTACCCGGAAAAAGTCGCTTATCCGAGTAGTTTTCTGCTGGCTCCGCTGCAAATTTTGATGATGCCGCTGGTCTGGTTGCTGAACGCTATTACCCGCATGTTAATGCGCATGATGGGCATCAAAACCGATATCGTTGTTAGCGGCTCTTTAAGCAAAGAAGAGTTGCGCACCATCGTGCACGAATCGCGCTCACAAATTTCCCGTCGCAATCAGGATATGCTGCTGTCAGTACTCGATCTGGAAAAGATGACCGTCGATGACATCATGGTGCCGCGCAGTGAAATTATCGGTATTGATATCAACGATGACTGGAAATCGATTCTGCGCCAACTCTCCCACTCACCTCACGGACGTATCGTGCTCTACCGTGACTCGCTGGACGACGCCATCAGTATGCTGCGAGTACGTGAAGCCTGGCGACTCATGTCGGAGAAAAAAGAGTTCACCAAAGAGACGATGCTGCGTGCTGCGGACGAGATCTATTTTGTGCCAGAAGGTACGCCGCTCAGCACGCAGTTGGTAAAGTTTCAGCGCAACAAAAAGAAAGTCGGCCTGGTCGTCAACGAGTATGGAGACATTCAGGGGCTGGTGACGGTTGAAGATATTCTGGAAGAGATTGTCGGCGATTTCACTACGTCGATGTCGCCAACACTTGCCGAAGAGGTCACGCCGCAAAACGACGGTTCAGTGATTATTGATGGCACCGCCAACGTGCGGGAAATCAACAAAGCCTTTAACTGGCATCTACCGGAAGATGATGCCCGCACTGTTAATGGCGTCATTCTTGAGGCACTGGAAGAGATCCCGGTCGCGGGCACCCGTGTACGTATTGGCGAGTACGACATCGACATTCTCGACGTACAGGACAATATGATTAAACAGGTAAAAGTTTTTCCTGTGAAACCGCTGCGCGAGAGTGTGGCGGAGTAACGAAAACGGCCCGGCATTCGCATGCTGGGCCGTGATTTATTACGAAAGCAGAAATTAAGCTTTTGCCTTCGCTACAGTAACCATCGCCGCGCGAATCGTACGACCGTTCAGCGTATAACCTTTCTGCATAATGCCCAGTACGTTACCTGGCGCAACGTCATCAGATTCCACCATTGCGATGGCCTGATGCACATTCGGGTCCAGCGGCACGTTAGTTTCGGCGATCACTTCAACACCAAACTTACGCACAACATCCAGCATCGACTTCAGCGTCAGCTCAATACCTTCAACCATCGCGGACATATCCGGGTTAGCTTTATCAGCCACTTCCAGCGCGCGATCCAAACTATCAATCACCGGCAGCAATTCGTTGATGAATTTCTCCAGCGCGAATTTGTGGGCTTTTTCAATATCCAGTTCAGTACGACGACGCAGGTTTTCCATTTCCGCTTTTACGCGCAAAATGCCGTCACGTTCACGGGTCTGGGCTTCAGCCAGCTGAGCTTCGAGATTCGCAATTTTTTCATCGCGCGGATCCACCTGCTCAGCAGAAGCTTCTGGCTCAACTGCCTCAATCTCTTCGTGCTGATCCATGATAATTTCTTCCGGGGCTTGCCCCTCAGGCGTTTTCTGTTCTTTACTACTCATGAATTTCTCCGCGTTTTTTTCGCATTCATCTCGCTAACTTCGCTTATTATGGGGATCAGTTTCAGGGTTTCAAGGGAAGCACTCACATTGTCATCAATCTTCGCAACAAGGACCTCGGAAAAATGAATAATCATTTCAAGTGTATTGGCATTGTGGGACACCCACGGCACCCCACTGCACTGACAACACATGAAATGCTCTACCGCTGGCTGTGCACAAAAGGTTACGAGGTTATCGCCGAGCAGCAAATCGCTCACGAACTGCAACTGAAGAATGTGAAAACCGGCACACTCGCGGAGATTGGGCAACTGGCTGATCTCGCAGTAGTCGTTGGTGGCGACGGTAATATGTTGGGCGCGGCGCGCACGCTCGCGCGCTACGATATTAAAGTCATCGGCATCAACCGTGGCAACCTGGGTTTCCTGACTGACCTTGACCCCGATAACGCCCAGCAACAATTAGCCGATGTACTGGAAGGCCACTACATCAGTGAAAAACGTTTTTTGCTGGAAGCGCAAGTCTGTCAGCAAGATTGCCAGAAACGCATCAGCACGGCGATTAACGAAGTGGTACTTCACCCTGGCAAAGTGGCGCATATGATTGAGTTCGAAGTGTATATCGACGAGATCTTTGCGTTTTCTCAGCGTTCTGATGGACTGATTATTTCGACGCCAACAGGCTCCACCGCTTATTCCCTCTCAGCGGGAGGTCCGATCCTGACACCCTCTCTGGATGCGATTACCCTGGTGCCCATGTTCCCGCATACGTTGTCAGCACGACCACTGGTTATAAACAGCAGCAGCACGATCCGTCTGCGTTTTTCGCATCGCCGTAACGACCTGGAAATCAGTTGCGACAGCCAGATAGCACTGCCGATTCAGGAGGGCGAAGATGTCCTGATTCGTCGCTGTGATTACCATCTGAATCTGATTCATCCGAAAGATTACAGTTATTTCAATACATTAAGCACCAAGCTCGGCTGGTCAAAAAAATTATTCTAATTTTACGCCAGCCTCTTTACTGTATATAAAACCAGTTTATACTGTACACAATAACAGTAATGGTTTTTCATACAGGAAAACAACTATGTTGGCACAACTGACCATCAGCAACTTTGCTATCGTTCGTGAGCTTGAGATTGATTTTCATAGCGGCATGACCGTAATAACTGGCGAGACCGGCGCGGGTAAATCTATTGCAATAGATGCCCTCGGCCTTTGTCTCGGTGGTCGCGCTGAAGCCGACATGGTGCGTACCGGCGCTGCTCGTGCCGACCTGTGCGCCCGTTTTTCTCTGAAAGATACGCCAGCGGCCCTGCGCTGGCTGGAAGAAAACCAGCTTGAAGACGGTCATGAATGTTTGCTTCGTCGCGTAATCAGTAGCGATGGTCGCTCACGAGGTTTTATCAACGGTACAGCTGTTCCTCTGTCACAACTTCGCGAACTGGGCCAGTTGCTGATTCAGATCCATGGTCAGCACGCCCATCAGTTACTCACCAAACCCGAGCACCAAAAATTCCTGCTTGATGGCTATGCCAATGAAACCTCTCTGCTCCAGGAAATGACCGCACGTTATCAGTTGTGGCATCAAAGCTGCCGTGACCTCGCGCATCATCAACAGTTAAGTCAGGAACGCGCCGCCCGTGCGGAACTGCTGCAATACCAATTAAAAGAACTTAACGAATTTAATCCGCAGCCCGGAGAGTTTGAGCAAATCGACGAAGAGTACAAACGTCTGGCGAACAGCGGTCAATTGCTGACTACCAGCCAGAATGCATTGGCAATAATGGCCGACGGTGAAGACGCAAACCTGCAAAGTCAGCTTTACACGGCTAAACAACTGGTGAGCGAATTGATTGGCATGGACAGCAAACTGTCCGGCGTACTTGATATGCTGGAAGAAGCTACCATCCAGATTGCTGAAGCCAGCGATGAACTGCGCCACTACTGCGATCGTCTGGATCTCGATCCCAACCGCCTGTTTGAACTTGAACAGCGCATCTCAAAACAGATTTCGCTGGCACGTAAACATCACGTCAGCCCTGAGGCATTGCCACAGTATTACCAGTCGCTACTGGAAGAACAGCAGCAACTGGACGATCAGGCCGACTCACAAGAAACGCTCGCGCTGGCGGTAACGAAACATCATCAGCAGGCACTGGAAACCGCGCACGCATTACACCTGCAACGCCAGCATTATGCAAATGAGTTGGCACAGCTGATCACCGACAGTATGCATGCGCTCTCAATGCCGCATGGGCAGTTTACGATCGATGTTAAATTTGACGAGCATCACCTGGGCGCTGACGGTGCCGATCGTATTGAGTTTCGGGTAACCACCAACCCAGGTCAGCCAATGCAGCCTATTGCCAAAGTCGCATCCGGTGGTGAATTGTCACGCATCGCATTGGCAATTCAGGTCATCACGGCGCGTAAAATGGAAACCCCGGCACTGATTTTTGATGAAGTGGATGTAGGGATTAGCGGTCCAACAGCGGCAGTTGTCGGCAAACTGCTGCGTCAACTTGGCGAATCAACTCAGGTGATGTGTGTTACCCACCTGCCACAAGTCGCGGGATGTGGTCATCAACACTATTTTGTCAGCAAAGAAACCGATGGTGCGATGACAGAAACGCATATGCAATCCCTGGATAAAAAAGCGCGGTTACAAGAGCTGGCGCGCCTGCTTGGTGGCAGTGAAGTCACACGTAACACACTGGCGAATGCGAAAGAACTGCTTGCGGCGTAAACTTTTTTCCTGCTTCACGGTCAGAGTAAACAGCAAAACGCCGTAGGACCGGAAAGCAAAAGGTTTTAAAGTGATGAAAGGTCTATTATCATCGGCATATTACAGATGAGCCACGTACTGCTCGGGCCCGAAAAGGAATCAAATCACTATGCGCTGTAAAACGCTGACTGCTGCAGCAGCAGTACTATTGATGTTGACCGCAGGCTGTTCCACTCTGGAGCGAGTGGTTTACCGTCCTGACATCAACCAGGGGAATTATCTGACCGCTAACGACGTATCCAAAATACGTGTTGGCATGACGCAACAACAAGTTGCGTACGCATTGGGTACACCGCTGATGTCCGATCCATTTGGTACGAATACCTGGTTCTATGTCTTCCGCCAGCAACCAGGTCATGAAGGTGTAACGCAGCAAACGCTGACGCTGACCTTTAATAGTAGCGGAGTGTTGACCAACATTGATAATAAACCTGCGCTGAGTGGTAACTAATCATAAAGTTGCCCTCAAAGACGTTAAAAAGGTGCTCAATGAGCACCTTTTTTCTGTCTGTTATTTATTCGCTGATTTTTCTGCTCGTTGCCTGCGCAGCTCTTTCGGATCGGCAATGAGAGGACGATAAATCTCCACCCGATCGCCATCATGCACAATATCGCTGAGTTTTGCCGGACGGCTGTAAATGCCGACTTTGTTTTTAGTTAAATCGATATCGGTACGCAATTCCAGCAAGCCACTGGCACGAATAGCTTCTTCAACCGTCGCACCCTCCTGCAGCGTCACACGCTGCAGGTACTGCTTCTCAGGTAGCGCATAAGCCACCTCAACGGCAATTTTACCTGGCACTGTAAACCTCTTTCGCACGAACCGTAAAAGCCTGGACCATATTAGCCGCCAGCTCTTTAAACACGCGACCAAAGGCGAGTTCAATCAACTTATTGGTAAACTCAAAGTCGAGATGAAACTCGATACGACACGCCTCCTGGCTCAGCGGCGTAAACTTCCATCCACCGATCAATTTCTTGAACGGCCCATCCACCAGATTCATAAGAATACTTTGGTTACTGGTCAACTGGTTGCGGGTAGTAAACGTTTTGCTGATCCCAGCCTTAGAGACATCTACCGCCGCAGTCATCTGCCCAGGAGTGGACTCCAGAATCCGACTTCCGGTACAACCCGGCAAAAACTGAGGATAAGACTGAACGTCATTCACTAACTGATACATTTGCTCCGCGCTGTAGGGTACCAGTGCGGTCCGGCTAATCTGAGGCATAACAATTTCCATCAACAAAAATCCAACAAATAATATCATTTATCCTGCTGTAAAAAAAACGCTATCCCGGCGCTGGGTAACATCGGGTTCATGCTAAGATAGAGCCTTGTCCCCCGCAGGATTGATATGGGGTGTTTTCGATTTCAGATTACCGATGATTCACGACGCTTATGACGAAGAAAAAAGCACATAAACCTGGTTCAGCGACCATCGCGCTTAACAAGCGCGCCCGTCACGAATACTTTATCGAAGAAGAGTTCGAAGCGGGACTTGCCCTGCAAGGCTGGGAGGTTAAATCCCTGCGCGCAGGAAAAGCCAATATCAGCGACAGCTACGTCCTTCTACGTGATGGAGAAGCATTTCTGTTTGGCGCTAACATCACGCCAATGGCTGTGGCCTCCACGCATGTGGTGTGCGATCCTACCCGTACCCGCAAGTTACTTCTCAACCAGCGCGAACTGGACTCATTGTACGGTCGCGTCAATCGAGAAGGCTATACCGTAGTGGCGCTCTCCCTGTACTGGAAAAATGCCTGGTGCAAAGTGAAAATCGGCGTCGCCAAAGGTAAGAAACAGCATGATAAACGTTCAGATATCAAAGAACGCGAATGGCAGGTGGATAAAGCGCGTATCATGAAAAACGCCCACCGTTAAATCTGCACTCCAATTATTGACCAGTTCCTCACCGCGCCTCCCTCTCCGGCGGCGCGAATGAACATCTTATTGGCTATCACATCCGACACAAATGTTGCCATCCCATTGCTTAATCGAATAAAAATCAGGCTACATGGGTGCTAAATCTTTAACGATAACGCCATTGAGGCTGGTCATGGCACTCATGAATCTGGTATACTTACCGTTACACATTGGGGCTGATTCTGGATTCGACGGGATTTGCGAAACCCAAGGTGCATGCCGAGGGGCGGTTGGCCTCGTAAAAAGCCGCAAAAAATAGTCGCAAACGACGAAAACTACGCTTTAGCAGCTTAATAACCTGCTTAGAGCCCTCTCTCCCTAGCCTCCGCTCTTAGGACGGGGATCAAGAGAGGTCAAACCCAAAAGAGATCGCGTGGAAGCCCTGCCTGGGGTTGAAGCGTTAAAACTTAATCAGGCTAGTTTGTTAGTGGCGTGTCCGTCCGCAGCTGGCAAGCGAATGTAAAGACTGACTAAGCATGTAGTACCGAGGATGTAGGAATTTCGGACGCGGGTTCAACTCCCGCCAGCTCCACCAATCATGATTGGACGGTGCAAGGACAACACCAACAAAAACAGGAAGTTAGAAGTCTCAGCAAGACACCGACCAGACGGTGAGGAGACATAAAAGGATACGCAAAGGAGCCGCGGCTCCTGGTGATATGAAAGCCCACAGATGTGGGCTTTTTCGATGATGGTCAGAACGACCAGTTCACACCAGCCACCGCGTTCCACGGGGATTCCACACCGGCACCATGGCTATACCCCACCCCGAGATGCCCGCTTAACGAACTGCTGAATGAGGCTTTAATACCTGCCTGGTATATTCCACGTCTGCCCGACAAATCATTGACAAAATTACCGTCATTATTCACCTTCACCCGGTTATCATCGACAAATTCTTTGCGCACAGCCGCCTTCAGCCACGGCTCAACTTCCATGCCGTTCCCCAGACGCATGTTGTAACTCAGCGTTGCGCCCAGTTCACGATATATACTGCGGGTATCGACTGATTTCGATTCCATACCATTGGATAAATGATATTCGGGGTTATCAGCGGTGAACCCCGTTAACGATGCATACGGCGTCAGGTTCCAGTTACCATCGGTAAATCGCATCCCGGTTTCAATGTGACCGCCCAGCCCGTTGCTGCGATAACTGCCGTTGGCGGCTCCACCGCTGCTCATTTTACCGGCTACGTTACTTTCAAAGCGGTTCAGCTTCACGATACCGTCCAGATAGAAACCACTTTCATGTTCCCAGCTGGCATAGCCCCCCAGAGAATAACTGCCCACACTGCCATGCCCTCCACGATCAAAACCGATATGTGAATGGGAATAACCCATAAAAGCGCCCAGCGTCGCAATCCCCTCAGGAATATCATTACGGCTATCGATCCCCACCGTCATTCCGGTCAGCGTCTGCTCAAACCCGGCACCCGCATCGGTGGTGACATTATTACGGGTGTTATACGTCGTCCCCCAGACATTATTGTTGTGTGGACTCGCTTTCATTATGTTCAACCGCTCGCGAATACTGTTTAGCTCAGCATCAAAGACCAACGGTAATGTTGCTGCCATATTGAGTACGGCTGCCGTAGAAGGCGTGATGCGTTTCTCCGGGACGGGTGTCGGTGTTGGATCGGGAGTCGGGTCTGGTTTCGGATCCGGTTTTGGGTCTGGTTTTGGATCCGGCTTCGGATTTGGGTTGGGGTCCGGGTTGGGTTTGACATCATTGGTCAGGTTCCAGTTGCTGTTACCATCGCTTTTCAGGACATACTCATAGGTCCCAAGATCAACGAAACCGCCAGTATTACCCAGCGTAAACGAAGCATCCCCTCCCCCTGTTTTCACCAGCGTCATCGCGTCGTCAGACTGAGGGCTGACGCCTGTATCCTGAACAAAGATTTTAAAATTGCCAGTGGCGTTGTTGTTGACGACCAGTTGATCGCCCCGGGAGCCTGCAACGTTGGTATGCAAGTAGAAATTACCGCTGCCGGAAAGTTCACTGGTGGTCAGCGTATTGTAGATACCGTTAGTTGTGGCAGGCGCTGCTGTTTGTGCTGATAAATAAACATCACCGTCGTTGAGGAGCAAACTGTTTACTCTATATTCGCAGTTGCTGGTGCCTGCACAGGAATTATTGCTGTTAAGCCAGACACTGCCCCGGCTGGCAGCCGTCAGGTCGGCAAGCGTCGTATCGACGCCATTTCCGATAGTTAATGTCGCGCTATCGGTAATCCGGACCACCCCTTCAAGTTTAACTGGCGTAACATTATCCCGTGGCGTCATTAACGACAGGCTTCCTGTCGCGCCACTGACCGATGCATCCGCCAGCGCACCTGCGTAGACGATTGCCGTCCCGCCAGCAACCTGTAGATCTTCTGCCCGGGCCAGAGCCTGAAACTCATCTTTTGACCGACCGAGGGTATATTGCCCACCAGAATTAACCTTTGTGGCGAAGTCCTGACCCAGGTTTTGCATTGCCCCACCGTTGCCAACCGTGGAATCGCGAGCTTCGGTACCTGCTAATACCAATAAATTACCACCATTTTCCAGCAGCACATTGGTCGCTAAATTTCCGGCAATGGAAAAGGTGCCGTACTGGTGAGTACCGCTGATTTCAATACCGTTAGCCGTGCTCGTCTGGAGAGCGGCATCGCTGTTCTGGATGATATCTGTCGCTTTGCCATTATCGTTGACTGTCAACGTACCGCCTTCATTAATCGTTGTTTTTACTGCCTCACCGTTAGCCGAAACTGTTTGTATTCCGCCGTCGTTAATCGTTGTCTCATTCGCCACACCCTCGACGATTTGTTCACCGCCGGTAAGCATCGTGCCAGTCGCAGTGGCTTTTGTTTTGACGATCTCCCGTCCGCCCGTATTGACCTGTGTTTTGGCGGAAGTGGTGTCTGACTCCACGGTTAACACGCCGCCATTTGCCAGCAGGATATTGTTCGCCGCATCCTGTTCGATGCTGAACGCAATGCCATCAGCGCGTGTCCCTGTGACCCGCGTCGCCCTGGTGGTTGCCACCAACGCGCCCTGGCTACTCTGCTGTATCCCCGTAGCGCTGCCTTTCTCCCGCACATCGAGTGTGCCGCCATCATTAAGCACCGAGTTTTCAGCCAGACCGCCCTCATTAACTACCTGTGAACCGCCATTAATAATGGAACCTTCCGCTGTCCCGTTTGCCATAATTTGTTGTAAGCCAGAGACGATATCGGTATTGATCGCCTTACCATAATTCTGAACGGTTTGCGTGCCGCCATTGATGTGCGTTTTGTCTGTTGACCCACCATCAACAATTTGTTCACCACTTTCAATATTTGCCTCAGTGGCTAAACCATATACCGTTTGCTTGCCACCTTTGATATTTGCTTTATCAGAAGTGGCACTGGCATATATTGTTTGGGTGCCCGCACTATTGAGTACAGTGCCAACATCTTTTCCATAAACATCCATTTTGCCGTTGGCATTAATAATCGTATCAACTGCCCGGGAACCAGTGACGACTGTTAATGAGCCAGCGTTTTCCAGCACTACATTTTTAGCTTCTGAATTCCTGATGTAGAAAGCATCACCATAACTGTTGGTTCCTTCGATATGGGTTCCGGAAGTCGTGGAAGCAATTAATGCGCCGCCGGATTGTTGCTCAACATGCTTAGCCTCACCACCGTCCTGAACCTCCAGAACGCCACCATTATTAAGTCTGGTGGTATCTGTTTTAGCCTCCTTCTGGACAATCAGCTTACCGCCAGCATCAACGGTAGTATTTTTCGCCGTGGTTTTAGCCACTACCGTCAGTTCGCCGGTATTTTCCAGCACAACATAATTAGCCTCCCCTCCGGTAATAGTGAAGTGAGAGAGCTTGTTGTATCCTTCAATATCAGTCCCTGCGCCCGTGTTGGCAATTAAAGCACTGCCCGTCTCCTGGTTAACCCCATGTGCAATACCACCGGTATAGACAATCAGCGAGCCTCCAGCGCTAATATTGCTGCCAGTTGCCGTACCATCTTTCTCAACAACCTGCCGGCTCCCGGAGGAGATATTTGTCGTGTCAGCTTTCCCGCCGCTCTTGATATTTTGTGTTCCGCTGTTGATATTGGTGCCCGTGGCAATACCATGATTATTAATATTCTGTGTGCCACCATTAATTATGGTATTTGTCGCGTTTCCGGCAACATCCATAACGCCGCCGTTATCTATTCGGGTCGCATCAGCTTTAGCATTCGTTAAAACTGACATTGTTCCTTTATCTTTAATTATCGTCCTGGTTGCCGAACCATATACGTCTAAATGACCACCGTTTTCCAGCAACACATTGTCTGCCACGTTATTGTGGATGGAGAATGCCCCTTCACTATTCGTACCGCTCACCGTCAAATCGTAAGTCGTTACTTTCAAAGCGGCTCCATCGTGCTGAGTAACATTTGTTGCCATACCACCTCTAACATCAAGCACGCCACCGGAATAAATTTCAATAACATCCGAGGCGCTAGTGTAATCAACAATTTGCGTACCACCAGAATAGATCTGAGTATTTTTTGCCGTTGACTTACTATCCAGAGACTGAGTTCCACCTTCAATCGTCGTGTCCAGCGCATGGCTTTCATATACTCTTTGCTCACCGCCATTTTTAATGGTGGTTGTTTCTACTGTGCTCTGTTCAACATACTGTCGACCACCATTTATGGTTGTGTTCGTCGCCAGACTTCCTTGCGTGATGTCCTGATAACCGGACTTATTTATCGTTGTACCATCAACATGCCCCTGAGTTGTTACTCGTTGGTTGCCACCATCAATGATTGTTCCATTCGCAGTCCCCCCCTCTACGAGTGAACTTCCGGCCTTAATCATCGTGCCATTGCTGGTACCGCCTTTATAAACATATTGATTGCCACTTTCGATTATCGTGCCAGTAGAAATTCCTCCGTACTCAATTGACTGTCTGCCTCCATTAATGGTTGTATTATTAGCTTGCCCGTTAATATCGGCATGGATTGATACTAGTTGCTCGCCACCAGTTTCAATAATACTACTATTAGATATCCCACCATGGACCTCCTGCCGGCCATGGTTGATAATATGAGTGTTATTTGTTGTACCTCGTTCATCTACTTTTTGGCTGCCATCTACAGTCTCATCGTTTACCACACCAATAACATCAGGAGTGAAGGCCGCCGTCCCTGGCGGGGCATATATCAAGGCAGATATCAATAAGGAAAGTACTGAGCGGCGACAATAATGGGGACTGGTCCTGTTCATAAATTTCATCCTCTGAAAAGTGAATACTGAGTAGCGTTTAAGCGACCGTAGCTCTGCTGCAACATCAGCCCACAGGCACCAGACCAGGGGATTCATCCTGAAGAGACAGCGCAAGTGTATTGTGTTCACCGCTCATCAAAGACATCATGATGAAATGATGATATTCCGCATAAGAAAGAGGCATTTTTTAAACGCAGTGCGCTGAAGTGTGGTTGGATAAAAAAGTCAATCTATTCAGGAAATACGGGCGTATTCTTTTCTTTCGACATTGAAGCCGTCGGAAAAATAAAATGATTTACATAATCGTTTCTGATGAATATCTTCTGCTCACATAAAAATCACACAATAACATTGAGATTGCAGATTGTTTTACTTTTACAGCTTTCGTCCCCCATTATTGGGCAAATATTGGTAGAGTCAGAGCACGAAAGTTAATACCACGTTCTCACAGCTCCTCCAACAGCACGGCAAGATGTCGCATACTGCGCCCCAGTCGGTTCAGTTTCCATACCACCAGTACGTCCCCTACCGATAATGTCCTGAGCCGTTTGCTCTGTCCGGGTCTGCTGCCACGGTTATGCGCTGAAGTGGTAACTCTGAGCACGCAGTTCATCAGTCAGGCGTGGTACACCGTAACCCTATTATTGATGGGTAATATCAAAAAAACTTTCAGGCAGCTAAGGAAAGTTGAACCAGACATTAGATGAAATATTTCAACCCATTACAGCACCAATTCAGACACCGCCAGCCCACCAAATAAATCAAGGGGTTACGTGAAAGCGTAGCCCCTTTTTCTTTGGTAGTGGCAGCAAAATGGTTGTAGTGTAAAAAATAATCCCGTTTAATCAATCAATAATACATATTGTTTCAATCTACGTTATTATCTCTTTGTAAAAATTGCCATTTATTTATCATTGAAAACTGCTTTTAGAACTTGATACAAGGGGACTAGTCACAACAGGACTATTTTCAACGGGATCATCCTCAGAAGAACTATCATCAAAGTCATCATCCATAAATAAAATATCATCGAATGGTGCCACGCCCGTGATGAGTTTTATTTTATTATTACGATCAGACAAGACTCCACTTAAACCGTTTTCGCTGACGCGTTCTAATGATTTTTCATTACTCTTGTTGTAAGCAGACGCATTAAAAATACACGGAGTATCAACATCAAACAATGACGTTCCCCAGTTCACATATTGAATATCATAGTTACTGAAGTTCTGTCCAGAAAAGAAGCATCCCTTAAAATCCAATCCACGTAAATTATATAAACCACCCTCTTCTTTTTGGAGAGTAATGTTAATTTTGGCTATCTCCCGGACATCATCGCCATTTTTGTATTTGAATACCGTTTCAAGATGTTCTCCAGACAGCTTGACTTCTGGGAATAATTTGAAATTAAACCCTACATCATTATTATTCAAAGTAGATGAACGAAAGATGGAAAAAGCTTGCAGTGCTGAATTATAGCTTTCAATTTTATCTTGAGGCTGCGCTCTTGGTAAAAACTTATAGCAACACTCATAAAAATTAAACAGAAGCTCTGAAGACCTTCCATTTTTATCAAATAATATCCCCTTGAACTTCTTCACAAACGCATCTGTTTTTTCTTGAATATCTATGGTGTGATATTTTGACGCTAAAAAAGCAGAACTCTGCTGAAGCTCATTAATATCAAATTGACTAGCATTGATAAACTGCGTTTGTTTTAATTTATCTACATCATTACTTTTACCTTGTGCAGGTGGTTCAGATAAAGATGTAGTAATGTTTGTTGCTCGTTGGTTATTGTAAATATTATAGATAGCAGTATTTTTACTTATATTATCAAGAAGCGTCTTTTCATTTCTCTTAGAGCATTCAACTAATTGCTCAATCTCACCTTTATTCGCTGATTTATGAACTTCAGAAACCGCATTTTCTTTGTTCTCCAGCTTTAGTTTAACGAGAAGGTCTTCCCACACCGTTTTTTTTAAAAATACTACGTCAGGCTCACCATCAGCAACTAACTCTTGATTATTATCAAAGTGTACGTTGTATACTTTTAATTTATTTTCATTAACATCATATTTAATACGTTTTAATTGCTCTCCGGCTCCCATAATGACAAAAGCATTGCTTTCATGATATTTACATTCAGACATCATTTTTTGTAAAATTTCAAGAGCACCGTTATACGTCCCTGAGGCAGCTTCCTTACAAATTAATTTTATAATACTATAAGCTAGTAACTCCATGGATTTAGAAGATTTTCTTTCATTACAACTTCCACTATTTATAAATGTGCTAGTGTTAATTTCGTTGCTTTTACTAACTAACATTGTCTATTCCTCAGTTAATGTCTACATGGCTATTTTTAACGTTATTACTTTTTGTCACTATAAAAAATCGCTCATTTGAGACAATTGCTGGCATTAACAGCTTCATATGCTATACATGGCACTTTTAATTAATTTAGCACAAGAATGTTAAATTTAATAAGCAAAAGGTTATTTCACTGTATGATAAAAACCACCCGTTATAATTTATTCGTGAGAATCGTTTTTTGAGTGTTAGAAATTTATATCTAAATAGCGTTGATTAATGACCAAAGCCAGACTCCTGTAACGCTCACAAGACTCTTCTGCATTCGACGGCGGTTCTAGTCAGTAGTAGATGTTTAAGGCGTGGCAGAGACATTTCATCCTTACTCTACGGCATTGTTCTACATACATTGGTCGTGGTACTCACTCAGCATAAGTGAGCGAAAAGAGAATAGTTCAGTGATTTGAGTAATTAACCTGATTAAATGAAGGGGTATAATAAATGATAATACTCTGGCTTTATCGTTAATTACTTAATTCCACATGTAAGCAATTTGCCCGCTTGGCATAGCGGGCATTTTTTCCAGGTACTTTTGAATGAGTACTGATGGATAAATACATTGCAGTGGCGTGCCACGTACCAAAACACCAGCCCTCATTCGAAACCACCCACCACACTTCTTCCTTGAAATGGCGTTAGTCGTGAAATATAGACTGCCATCGAGTACCCCTTGTACCCTTAACTCTTCCTGATACCTGAATGATGATTTGGTGGCCCTTGCTGGACTTGAACCAGCGACCGGACGATTATGAGTCGTCTGCTCTAACCACTGAGCTAAAGGGCCTTGAGTATGCAATAACAATACTTATAAACCACGCAATAAACATGATGATCTTATGATGTAAATAACAGATTTTTATGCGTTCTCATTCATCCTGGGTCGTCATTACCTGCGACATAAAACCCGACACCGCTTCCATTCACAAAGTCGATACTCTCAGTCAACAAGCAAATGCTAATACTTAGCACTATTTATAGTTATCATCGATTCAATGATACTTTGTAATGATTTTGTATCTAATAATATAACTTTATTACATTAGCTGAAGAGTTTTCGCATCATTATGATATCTGTTACTTTTCACGCCATAAAAATAAACTTCATATAGCAATATATTCTTTCATAGATCTTATTCTGCTAATCATTAGATTCGTATGAGCGATTTTTGACAGTTGCCTCTCCAGACCACATCGATAATTAAAAAAACAGATTTAAGCATTATCCTTTTCCATATAAATATTGGATAAAAGTAGGACATCTGTTTGCAATTACTTTCACAACAATTAAACATTTTTATGTTTCCGTATACACCATATTACTCTACCATTAGAGGAACTTTATTATGTTTTCTATAAAACCAGGACCAAGAAATTTACCTATCGACAACCCCACATTGTTATCATGGAACATTACTGACGGGGATCTAAATTCCAAATTAAATACATTAGAATATCTAAACTGTATAACAAATATTATTAATTCTTGTGGAGTTTATCCTCAGGATTTAAAAGACAGAGAAATTATATCAACTTTTCACGCAGAAAAAGTTATTAATGATCTGTTAAAAAACGATTATAAAATTTCCCTTTTTCCAGATACAACTTACCGAGAGTTGAATAAAGCAGCACAGCGTAGCATTACAGCGCCAGACAGGATAGGAGAAGGAAAAACATGGGTTTATCAACGAGATATAATAGTTGAAAGAGGTGATAACAGCGGTGTTCATCAGTATGGTCCAGCTGAACATTTCACTCACATTATATCTGACAAACCGTCCCCAAAAGATAAGTATGTTGCATATGCTATTAACATTCCTGACTATGAACTGGCAGCTGATGTATATAATATTAACGTAACGTCACCTACCGGCCAGCAAGAAACATTTAAAATATTAATCAATCCAGAACATTTACGGCAAACACTTGAGCGTAAATCTCTTACTGCTGTTCAGAAATCACAATGTGAAATCATCACCCCCAAAAAACCTGGCGAAGCGATTCTTCATGCTTTTAATGCCACCTATCAGCAAATCAGGAAAAATATATCTGAGTTTGCACGTTGTCATTATGGGTATATACAAATCCCTCCCGTAACCACTTTCCGCGCCGACGGACCAGAAACTCCCGAAGAAGAAAAAGGTTACTGGTTTCACGCTTATCAACCCGAAGATCTTTGTACCATCCATAATCCAATGGGAGATTTACAGGATTTTATCGCATTGGTTAAAGATGCCAAAAAATTTGGTATCGATATTATCCCTGATTATACATTTAACTTTATGGGAATCGGGGGTAGTGGTAAAAATGATCTGGATTATCCCTCTGCCGATATACGAGCGAAGATCAGTAAAGATATAGAAAGTGGTATCCCTGGCTATTGGCAAGGTCAGGTCTTGATTCCCTTTATTATAGATCCAGTAACAAAAGAACGTGACCAGATCCATCCAGAAGATATACATCTCACTGCAAAAGACTTCGAAGCAAGTAAAGATAATATTTCTAAGGATGAATGGGAAAACCTCCATGCATTAAAAGAAAAGCGTTTAAATGGAATGCCTAAAACAACACCCAAAAGTGACCAGGTTATTATGTTGCAAAATCAATACGTTCGTGAAATGCGAAAATATGGCGTACGAGGTTTACGTTATGATGCAGCAAAACACTCAAAACATGAACAAATAGAGAGATCGATAACCCCACCGCTTAAAAATTATAATGAGCGGTTGCACAATACAAATTTATTTAATCCAAAATATCAAAAAAAAGCTGTTATGAATTACATGGAATACCTGGTAACTTGTCCGTTAGATGAACAACAAATGTCATCGCTGCTTTATGAAAGAGATGATTTAAGCGCCATTGATTTTTCATTGCTCATGAAGACGATAAAAGCCTTTTCATTCGGTGGAGATCTCCAAACCCTTGCATCAAAACCGGGTTCCGCAATCTCAAGCATCCCATCAGAAAGACGGATATTGATTAACATCAACCACGATTTCCCTAACAATGGTAATCTTTTCAATGACTTTTTATTTAACCATCAGCAAGATGAACAATTAGCAATGGCATATATGGCCGCTCTCCCGTTCAGCAGGCCTTTAGTTTACTGGGATGGTCAGGTATTAAAATCAACGACTGAGATTAAAAATGATGATGGGTCCACTCGTGTCGGCGGTGAGGCGTGGCTTAATAAAGGTTGCTCTACCTATCAGCAGCTCTACAATGAATTCCACGCATTATATATAGATAAAGAAGGAATATGGAGCGCATTTGAGGGTGTATTTGCAACTAAAAATGTTCTGGCCTTTAGTCGTGGGGATTCTGTGAACATTAATCACTCTCCTCATGATGGACTAGTTATAATAAATAAAGGAAACGAAGAAGTTGAAGGTACCTGGCCTAACAAATTGCAACCAGGAATATATAAAAACATGGGGAGTAATAGCGTTTGTATTATTAATAATAATACCCGAAAAATTATCCCCCCTGGTAAAGTATTTACGCTTAGAGGCGGAACTCTAAATATCAATATCCCTGGGCGCAGCGCTCTTCTTTTAGGGAAAACAGGAGAACCGCCGAACTATCTCTATTTGTAATTTAATGTTACATCTGCCCCGCTAAAACGGGGCAGATAATATGTTTAGTTTACTAACGGTCATTTTGCAGTGAAGCCATTTACCGTTTTATCGACCAGATAATCTGTTCTCTGATGGTAATCCCCCCCTAACCTGTTGCTTTAGTTATTCATTTCCTGTCTCACTTTGCCTTAATACCCTACGTTAAATGTTACCAATTTGTTGCTTTTGATCACAATAAGAAAACAATATGGCGCATTTGTGCGCATTTTTCAGAAATGTAGATATTTTTAGATTATGGCTACGAAATGAGCATCGCCATGTCACCCTACATCTCATAAGAGGATCGCTTCTGATGAATGCACTGACCGCCGTACAAAACAACGCTGTCGATTCAGGCCAGGACTATAGCGGATTCACCCTCACCCCGTCGGCGCAATCCCCGCGCCTGCTGGAACTCACCTTCACCGAACAGACGACCAAACAGTTTCTCGAACAGGTTGCCGAATGGCCCGTGCAGGCGCTGGAGTACAAATCTTTTCTGCGTTTTCGGGTAGGCAAAATTCTTGACGATCTGTGTGCGAACCAGCTGCAACCATTGCTGTTGAAGACCCTGCTAAACCGTGCTGAAGGTGCGCTGTTGATCAATGCGGTGGGTGTCGATGATGTGAAGCAAGCGGATGAGATGGTGAAGCTGGCAACGGCGGTAGCGCATCTGATTGGTCGCTCAAATTTCGATGCGATGAGCGGTCAGTATTACGCGCGATTCGTGGTGAAAAATGTCGATAACTCAGACAGCTATCTGCGTCAGCCGCACCGCGTAATGGAGCTGCACAACGACGGCACCTACGTCGAAGAGATCACCGACTATGTGCTGATGATGAAAATCGACGAGCAGAACATGCAGGGTGGAAATTCGTTGCTGCTGCATCTCGATGACTGGGAACATCTGGACCACTATTTCCGCCACCCGCTGGCGCGTCGCCCGATGCGCTTTGCCGCGCCTCCGAGCAAAAACGTCAGCAAAGATGTTTTCCATCCAGTGTTCGACGTTGATCAACAGGGTCGCCCGGTGATGCGTTATATCGACCAGTTCGTCCAGCCAAAAGACTTCGAAGAAGGCGTGTGGCTGAGCGAGCTTTCCGACGCCATCGAAACCAGCAAAGGCATTCTTTCTGTGCCCGTTCCCGTTGGCAAATTCCTGTTGATTAACAATCTATTCTGGCTGCACGGTCGCGACCGCTTTACTCCGCACCCGGATCTGCGCCGTGAACTGATGCGTCAGCGTGGCTATTTCGCTTACGCCACTAACCACTACCAGACGCATCAGTAAGCGCAAAGGAATTGAGCGGATGTATGATTTTGTGATTATTGGCGGCGGCATCATCGGCATGTCGACCGCCATGCAACTGATTGATGTCTATCCGGATGCCCGCATTGCGTTGCTGGAAAAAGAGTCCGGCCCGGCCAGTCACCAGACGGGTCACAACAGCGGCGTGATCCATGCCGGGGTCTATTACACGCCCGGTAGCCTGAAGGCGCAGTTTTGCCTGGCGGGGAACCGCGCCACCAAAGCCTTTTGCGATCAAAACGCCATTCGCTATGACAACTGCGGCAAGATGCTGGTCGCCACCTCTGAACTCGAAATGGAACGGATGCGCGCGTTGTGGGAACGCACGGCGGCGAACGGTATCGAGCGCGAGTGGTTAAACGCCGAGGAACTGCGCGAGCGCGAACCGAATATCACCGGGCTCGGCGGCATTTTTGTGCCGTCCAGCGGCATTGTCAGCTATCGCGAAGTGACGGCGGCGATGGCAAAAATCTTCCAGGCCAGAGGCGGCGAGATTATTTATAACGCCGAAGTCAGCGCCCTCAGTGAGCATAAAAACGGCGTGGTGATACGTACCCGTCAGGGCGGTGAATATGAAGCATCGACGCTGATTAGCTGTTCCGGGCTGATGGCTGACCGGCTGGTGAAAATGCTCGGCCTCGAACCGGGCTTTATTATCTGCCCGTTCCGTGGCGAGTATTTCCGCCTTGCGCCGGAGCATAACCAGATTGTTAACCACCTGATTTACCCCATTCCCGACCCCGCGATGCCATTTTTGGGCGTGCATCTCACCCGCATGATCGATGGCAGCGTGACCGTCGGGCCAAACGCGGTGCTGGCTTTTAAACGCGAAGGCTATCGCAAGCGCGATTTCTCGTTTAGTGACACGCTGGAGATTTTAGGCTCGTCGGGGATTCGCCGGGTGCTGCAAAACCATCTACGCTCAGGATTGGGCGAGATGAAAAACTCGCTGTGCAAAAGCGGCTATCTGCGGCTGGTGCAAAAATATTGTCCCCGGCTTTCGTTAAGCGATCTCCAGCCCTGGCCCGCCGGTGTGCGGGCGCAGGCGGTATCGCCGGACGGCAAGCTGATTGACGATTTTCTGTTTGTCACCACCCCGCGCACGATCCACACCTGCAATGCGCCCTCCCCGGCAGCGACATCAGCAATTCCTATTGGTGCGCATATTGTCAGCAAGGTACAAACGCTGTTGGCAAGCCAGAGTAACCCCGGACGCACGCTGCGAGCGGCACGTAGTGTGGATGCCTTACACGCCGCATTTAATCAATAACCTTTGAAAACAGGACGTAACAATGAAACTTAACGACAGTAACTTATTCCGCCAGCAGGCGTTGATTAACGGGGAATGGCTGGACGCCAACAATGGCGAGGTCATCGACGTCACCAATCCGGCGAACGGCGACAAGCTGGGTAGCGTACCCAAAATGGGCGCTGATGAAACCCGCGCCGCTATCGACGCCGCCAACCGCGCTCTGCCCGCCTGGCGTGCGCTCACCGCCAAAGAACGCGCCACCATTCTGCGCAACTGGTTCAATTTGATGATGGAGCATCAGGACGATTTAGCGCGCCTGATGACCCTCGAACAGGGCAAACCACTGGCCGAAGCGAAAGGCGAAATCAGCTACGCAGCCTCTTTTATTGAGTGGTTTGCCGAAGAAGGCAAACGTATTTATGGCGATACCATTCCCGGTCATCAGGCCGACAAACGCCTGATTGTTATCAAGCAGCCGATTGGCGTTACCGCCGCCATCACGCCGTGGAACTTCCCGGCGGCGATGATTACCCGTAAAGCCGGTCCGGCGCTGGCGGCAGGCTGCACGATGGTGCTGAAACCTGCCAGTCAGACGCCGTTCTCTGCGCTGGCGCTGGCGGAACTGGCGATTCGCGCAGGCGTTCCGGCTGGCGTATTTAACGTGGTCACCGGTTCGGCGGGCGCGGTCGGTAACGAACTGACCAGCAATCCGCTGGTGCGCAAGCTGTCGTTTACCGGCTCGACCGAAATTGGCCGCCAGTTAATGAAACAGTGCGCGAAAGACATCAAGAAAGTGTCGCTGGAGCTGGGCGGCAACGCGCCGTTTATCGTCTTTGACGATGCCGATCTCGATAAAGCCGTGGAAGGCGCACTGGCCTCGAAATTCCGCAACGCCGGGCAAACCTGCGTCTGCGCCAACCGTTTATATGTGCAGGACGGCGTGTATGACCGCTTTGCCGAAAAATTACAGCAGGCGGTGAGCAAACTGCACATCGGCGACGGGCTGGAGAATGGCGTCACCATCGGGCCGCTGATTGATGAAAAAGCGGTAGCAAAAGTGGAAGAGCATATTGCCGATGCGCTGGAGAAAGGTGCGCGTGTAGTTTGCGGCGGTAAAGCGGATGAACGCGGCGGCAACTTCTTCCAGCCGACCATTCTGGTGGACGTTCCGGCCAACGCCAAAGTGTCGAAAGAAGAGACGTTCGGCCCCCTTGCCCCGCTATTCCGTTTTAAAGATGAAGCCGATGTGATTGCGCAGGCCAATGACACCGAGTTTGGCCTTGCCGCCTATTTCTACGCCCGTGATTTAAGCCGCGTCTTCCGCGTGGGCGAGGCGCTGGAGTACGGCATCGTCGGCATCAATACTGGCATTATTTCCAATGAAGTGGCCCCGTTCGGTGGCATTAAAGCCTCGGGTCTGGGTCGTGAAGGTTCGAAGTATGGCATCGAAGATTACTTAGAAATCAAATATATGTGCATCGGTCTTTAACTGGAGAACGCGAATGAGCAGCAATAAAGAGTTAATGCAGCGCCGCAGTCAGGCAGTTCCTCGTGGCGTTGGGCAAATTCACCCCATTTTCGCTGATCGCGCGGAAAACTGCCGGGTGTGGGACGTTGAAGGCCGTGAGTATCTTGATTTCGCGGGCGGCATTGCAGTGCTCAATACCGGGCACCTGCATCCGAAAGTGGTTGCGGCGGTGGAAGCGCAGTTGAAAAAACTGTCGCACACCTGCTTCCAGGTGCTGGCCTACGAGCCGTATCTGGAGCTGTGCGAAATAATGAATCAGAAGGTGCCAGGCGATTTTGCCAAAAAAACGCTGCTGGTAACGACCGGTTCTGAAGCGGTGGAGAACGCGGTGAAAATCGCCCGCGCCGCCACCAAACGCAGCGGGACCATCGCCTTTAGCGGCGCGTATCACGGGCGCACGCATTACACGCTGGCGCTGACCGGCAAGGTGAATCCGTACTCTGCGGGTATGGGGCTGATGCCAGGCCATGTTTATCGCGCGCTTTATCCTTGCCCGCTGCACGGCATCAGTGAAGATGACGCTATCGCCAGCATCCACCGGATCTTCAAAAATGACGCCGCCCCGGAAGATATCGCTGCCATCGTGATTGAGCCGGTTCAGGGCGAAGGCGGTTTCTACGCCGCGACGCCAGCCTTTATGCAGCGTTTACGCGCGCTGTGTGATGAGCACGGGATCATGCTGATTGCCGATGAAGTGCAGAGCGGCGCGGGGCGTACCGGCACGCTGTTTGCGATGGAGCAGATGGGCGTTGCGCCAGATCTCACCACCTTTGCAAAATCGATCGCAGGCGGTTTCCCGCTGGCGGGCGTCACCGGGCGCGCGGAAGTGATGGACGCTGTCGCACCGGGCGGTCTGGGCGGCACCTATGCGGGTAACCCGATTGCCTGCGTGGCCGCGCTGGAAGTGTTGAAAGTGTTCGAGCAGGAAAATCTGCTGCAAAAAGCCAACGATCTGGGGCAGAAACTGAAAGACGGATTGCTGGCGATAGCCGAAAAACATACTGAGATCGGCGACGTACGCGGGCTGGGGGCGATGATCGCCATCGAGCTGTTTGAAGATGGCGATCACAGCAAGCCGGACGCAAAACTCACCGCCGAGATCGTGGCGCGTGCCCGCGATAAAGGCCTGATTCTTCTCTCCTGCGGCCCGTATTACAACGTGCTGCGCATCCTTGTACCGCTCACCATTGAAGACGCTCAGATCCGTCAGGGTCTGGAGATCATCAGCCAATGTTTTGATGAGGCGAAGCAGTAGATCCGTACCCATGCCGGAGGCGACGCTGCGCGTCTTGTCCGGCCTACGCGAATCCAGGTCGGATAAAGCGTTTACGCTGCATCCGACAATCTGTACGTGAACAGGAATAAATCTATGTCGGCCGGGTAAGGCGGAGCCGCTCTCCGGTAAAAAGAATCAATAACAATTAAACGCGTGACCCGACGCGGGAAATGTCGGGGCGCTCTCCCAAGTGACACACTTTCGAGAGGATTCAGGATGGGGCAATCATCGCAACCACATGAGTTAGGCGGCGGGCTGAAGTCACGCCACGTCACCATGTTGTCTATTGCCGGTGTTATCGGCGCAAGTCTGTTTGTCGGTTCCAGCGTCGCCATCGCCGAAGCGGGCCCGGCGGTATTACTGGCCTATCTGTTCGCCGGATTACTGGTGGTTATGATTATGCGGATGTTGGCGGAAATGGCAGTTGCCACGCCCGATACCGGTTCGTTTTCCACCTATGCCGACAAGGCAATTGGCCGCTGGGCGGGTTATACCATCGGCTGGCTGTACTGGTGGTTTTGGGTACTGGTTATCCCGCTGGAAGCCAACATCGCCGCCATGATCCTGCACTCGTGGGTTCCAGGCATTCCCATCTGGTTATTTTCCCTCGTCATTACCCTCGCCTTAACTGGCAGTAATTTATTAAGCGTTAAAAACTACGGCGAATTTGAGTTCTGGCTGGCGCTGTGCAAAGTCATCGCTATCCTGGCCTTTATTTTCCTTGGTGCAGTCGCAATTAGCGGTTTTTACCCTTATGCCGAAGTGAGCGGGATCTCAAGATTGTGGGATAGCGGCGGCTTTATGCCCAACGGCTTCGGTGCGGTATTAAGCGCGATGTTGATCACTATGTTCTCGTTTATGGGCGCAGAAATTGTCACCATTGCCGCCGCGGAATCCGACACGCCGGAAAAACATATTGTCCGCGCCACCAACTCGGTTATCTGGCGTATCTCTATTTTCTATTTGTGTTCTATTTTTGTCGTTGTGGCATTAATACCGTGGAATATGCCGGGGCTGAAAGCCGTTGGATCTTATCGCTCGGTTCTGGAATTGCTCAATATTCCCCATGCGAAATTAATCATGGACTGCGTGATATTACTTTCCGTAACCAGTTGCCTGAACTCGGCGCTGTATACCGCTTCCAGAATGCTCTACTCCTTAAGCCGTCGCGGTGATGCTCCCGCGGTAATGGGTAAAATCAACCGCAGTAAAACCCCGTATGTGGCGGTATTACTCTCGACCGGTGCGGCATTTTTAACGGTGGTGGTGAATTATTACGCGCCTGCGAAAGTGTTTAAATTTCTGATCGATAGCTCCGGCGCTATCGCCCTGCTGGTTTATTTAGTCATCGCCGTTTCACAATTGCGGATGCGCAAAATTCTGCGAGCAGAAGGAAGCGAAATTCGCCTGCGGATGTGGCTTTATCCGTGGCTCACCTGGCTGGTAATCGGCTTTATTACCTTTGTGTTGGTAGTGATGCTATTCCGCCCGGCGCAACAGTTAGAAGTGATCTCCACTGGCTTATTAGCGATAGGGATTATCTGTACCGTGCCAATTATGGCTCGCTGGAAAAAGCTGGTATTGTGGCAAAAAACACCCGTTCATAATACGCGCTGATAATGATCAGGAGTCACACCATGACCATTACGTCTCTGGATGGCTATCGCTGGCTGAAGAACGATATTATTCGCGGTAATTTTCAACCGGATGAAAAATTACGGATGAGTTTGCTGACATCGCGTTATGCACTTGGCGTTGGGCCGTTGCGGGAAGCGCTTTCGCAACTGGTAGCAGAACGACTGGTCACGGTGGTGAATCAAAAAGGGTATCGGGTGGCGTCTATGTCAGAGCAGGAGCTGCTCGATATTTTCGACGCCCGCGCCAATATGGAAGCGATGCTGGTCAGTCTGGCGATTGCCCGCGGTGGCGATGAATGGGAGGCAGACGTTCTCGCAAAAGCGCATCTGCTCAGTAAGCTGGAGGCCTGTGACGCCAGTGAGAAAATGCTTGATGAGTGGGATCTGCGTCATCAGGCGTTTCATACTGCAATTGTGGCGGGCTGTGGTTCTCACTATTTGCTGCAAATGCGTGAACGGTTGTTTGATCTGGCGGCGCGCTATCGATTTATCTGGCTGCGGCGAACAGTGCTTTCGGTGGAAATGCTGGAAGATAAACGCGATCAGCACCAGACCCTGACTGCGGCGGTACTGGCGCGAGATACCGCGCGCGCCAGTGAGTTAATGCGCCAGCATTTACTGACGCCAATTCCCATTATCCAGCAGGCAATGGCTGGCAATTAACTACTCTTCAGGAATACGCAACACTTGCCCCGGGTAAATTTTATCCGGGCTTTTTAGCATCGGTTTATTCGCTTCGAAGATTTTATTGTACAGATTGGCGTTACCGTAGACCTGTTTGGAAATGGCACTCAGAGTGTCGCCAGACTTAACGGTATAAAACTGGCTGGCAGCGGCTGGTGTCGCCGTTTTCACCTGATCATCGACACTGGCAATACCGGAAATATTCCCCACCGCAACAAGGATTTTCTCCTTCGCCTCCTGACTCAGGCCATCACCCGTGACCGTCGCTTTGCCGTCGGCGATTTGAATGTTCACTTTATCGGCATCAGGTATACCGGTTTTGTTCAGATGCTCCTGCACCTTCTTCGCCTGATCGTCTTTATCGTGCTGACCTGTAACCGCGTCCCAGAGTTTTTCTCCGGCATCTTTCACAAAATTGAACAGACCCATAGCTACCTCATTCGTTAACGGAAACACTCAGAAAGTGTAGCAGAGGAACGCGGCGCGTTAACGCCGCGGGGATGAGCACAGGTTTAATCGCGGGTTTGCACCCAGAACGCGTGAATCAAACCGGGGATATACCCAAGCAGTGTCAACAGAATATTAATAATGAACGCCCAACCGAACCCTTTACCGAGCAGCACGCCGAGCGGCGGCAGAATGATGGTGATGACGATTCTCCAGAAACCCATATGTACTCCCTATAAGAAAATTACTCATTGTTTAAAAAGAGATTTTATCTCTTAAGCGTAGTAATTTTAGCGGAGCCTTCCAGTTTCAGCTTACGCTTTTACTCTCATTTACGCTGCTGAGGCTGGTATATGTTGCATTTTTAGTTTAGAGTTTACTTAATTTAGAAAATACTTAAATAACTATGACTGAACTCGCGCAATTACAGGCTAGTGCCGAACAGGCAGCGGCCTTATTGAAAGCAATGAGCCACCCTAAACGGTTGCTGATTCTGTGCATGCTTAGCGGTTCCCCCGGCACCAGCGCGGGAGAGCTGACGCGCATTACCGGACTGAGTGCCTCTGCGACATCACAGCATCTCGCTCGTATGCGGGACGAAGGGTTTATCGACAGCCAACGGGATGCCCAACGCATTCTATATTCCATTAAAAATGAGGCGGTAAATGCCATTATCGCCACCCTGAAAAATGTCTATTGTCCGTAAGGAGTCACTATGGCTTTGACAACCATTTCGCCGCATGATGCACAAGAATTAATCGCACGCGGCGCAAAGTTAATCGATATTCGTGACGCTGATGAATATCTTCGTGAGCATATTCCTGAAGCAGATCTGGCTCCATTATCCGTGCTGGAACAGTCAGGTCTTCCGGCTAAATTACGTCACGAGCAAATTATATTCCACTGCCAGGCAGGTAAACGCACCAGTAATAACGCCGATAAATTAGCAGCGATTGCCGCCCCCGCAGAAATCTTTTTACTCGAAGATGGGATTGATGGCTGGAAAAAAGCAGGATTACCAGTAGCGGTAAATAAATCTCAACCCTTGCCGTTAATGCGCCAGGTGCAGATCGCTGCGGGTGGTTTAATATTAATCGGAGTTATACTAGGTTATACCGTAAATAGCGGTTTCTTCTTATTAAGCGGCTTTGTTGGTGCCGGGTTACTGTTTGCAGGAATTAGCGGTTTTTGTGGGATGGCAAGGTTGTTAGGTAAGATGCCGTGGAACCAACGAGCTTGAGAAGCGACGCCGGACGCGCCATAGCGGCGGCATCCGGCCTCAGTAATTAGATCAGGAAATCGTCGAGAGATTTACCTTCTGCCAGCGCCTGAGCGATTGGCTTCGGTGTACGACCCTGACCGGTCCAGGTTTTAGTTTCACCGTTAACATCGGTGAATTTATATTTCGCCGGACGCGGCTGGCGTTTTTTACCAGCGCGTGGTGCAGCAGCAGAGCTATTACCCAATAACTCTTCCGGGTTAATTCCGTCAGCTTTCATCAGCTCCAGCCAGGTGCTAATTTTTTCCTGACGCTCAGCCAGTTCACGCTGCTGCTGTTCTTCTTCTTCACGTCTTTCTTTAGTGACAACCCTGAATTTTTCGAGCATTTCTTCAAGAACGTCAATGGAGAATTCGCGAGCCATCGCACGGAGGGTGCGAATGTTATTTAAACTTTGTAACATTACGGACATAATAAAGAAAACCTTTTAACGCCAAAACAAAAAAGTATTTCGTCGCGTAGTGTAAGCGATCACTTATTATATTTCCACAAAATTTAATCTATTTACAGTCCTGCGCGAGATTATTTCAGCTGTTATTTTCTGAAACTCTCAGAATAATTTCAAGATTATATATTAGCCATTTTGATGAGTAATTTCGGTTATTGGTGAACAGAACGGCGCTCTCTGCTCGCTAATTCCGCAAGCCTGACAAAACCGAAGTGAATAAAAATGCAATATAACAGAATAAAAGAAAACACCCCTCACTGGTGCTTTCTGCTGTTAATGTACATTTTCTGGCATAAAAAATGCTGTAAATGACCCGGTCACGACATACACCGAATTCTCTACGTTTATAGCGTTACCTCACCCCCAAACTTTCATTAGTTAAATTAAAGGTAATCTCATATCTAATTGATTTAATTGAAAATAAATCATATCGGCATGTAAAAATCCACAATGTACAAAAAACGAGCCGTTACGGAATATTTTATCTACAAAAACTGACTAAATAAAAATTTTTCACTAATTGATTAGTCATAGCCAGCGATATACGCTATGCGAAAATGCAGATGGCAATGAGATCCACTGTTTTCATCTCCATTAACATCCCATTACGCTTTTATTAAGGAGCATTAGCATGTTCTCACCGCAGTCACGCTTGCGTCATGCAGTTGCAGATACGTTCGCGATGGTTGTTTACTGTTCTGTCGTGAACATGTGTATTGAAGTTTTCCTCTCCGGAATGAGCTTCGAACAGTCTCTTTATTCCAGATTGGTAGCGATTCCGGTGAACATCTTAATTGCATGGCCATACGGTATGTACCGCGATCTGTTTATGCGCGCGGCACGCAAAGTTAGTCCGTCGGGCTGGGTAAAAAATCTGGCGGATATCCTGGCGTATGTGACGTTCCAGTCACCGGTGTATGTGGCGATCTTGTTAGTGGTGGGCGCAGACTGGCATCAGATTATGGCGGCGGTCAGTTCAAACATCGTTGTTTCGATGTTGATGGGGGCGGTTTATGGCTACTTCCTCGATTATTGCCGCCGACTGTTTAAAGTCAGCCGTTACCAGCAGGTAAAAGCCTGACCCTTCTTTTCGCGACTGGCATCGCCAGTCGCGTCTTTAACTGGCTTCGCCAAATAAACCATTCAAATAACGTTCAAGCGCAACACGCGAACTAAAGCCATGCGGGATACCGTAATGCTCATGACGTTCACCCGCTAAATAGAGCGGAAATTGCTGGTAATGATCGCAAGTTTTAATATCGGAAGCGGGTTCAGCCAGTGTTGAACTGCGTTCTTTTAATGTTGGATGAATTACCAGAGCGGTACGTCCCATTCGCGCTTCGCGATTAACATAGACATAATTTTCCCCACGGCGGTAACCATAGGCTTTCTGAGTTACCACATCGACAGTAAAACCGACTTTTTCAAGTACGCGCGCCACCTCGTCTGGTCGTAAATACATATTTGATCCTCGTTATTATCAACCGCGGGCCTACCTTACCTGATTGCGCATTCACAACGCTTTCAGAAAAGTCCATAAAGCCGCGATGAACCTCAGTTAAGAAAATTATGGTCTACACTGAAAATTACATCGAATTCTAATGGGGGATCATATGTTTAACCGACCGAACCGCAACGACGTCGATGATGGCGTGCAGGATATCCAGAATGATGTCAATCAATTAGCTGACAGCCTCGAATCTGTATTGAAGTCCTGGGGCAGCGACGCCAAAGGGGAAGCCGAAGCCGCTCGTAGTAAAGCGCAGGCTCTACTGAAAGAAACCAGAGCGCGAATGCATGGTCGTACTCGCGTCCAGCAAGCCGCGCGCGATGCCGTTGGCTGCGCGGATTCTTTTGTTCGTGAAAGACCCTGGTGTAGCGTGGGTACAGCAGCTGCGGTTGGTATTTTTATCGGCGCACTGTTAAGCATGCGCAAATCGTAGTGCAACAATGATAATAAATACGCGTCTTTGACCCCGAAGCCTGGCTTCGGGGTTTCTTTTTGCCTGGTGAATCACAAAAATCCCCCTACCCCGTCACGCTCATACCCAGGGTAATTTCGACCACTATTTGCTATATATTGTGTGGTTGAATCTTTTTTCAACTACATCTAGTATCTCTGTATCAACAGAGAGACAACCCGACGCGTATCATCGCGCCGTATCTTCATTTTAAACGGAAATACGAATCATGCGCATTACTATTTACACTCGTAACGATTGCGTTCAGTGCCACGCCACCAAACGGGCGATGGAAAACCGGGGCTTTGATTTTGAAATGATTAATGTCGATCGCGTTCCTGAAGCGGCGGAAGCGCTGCGTGCGCAGGGCTTTCGTCAGTTGCCGGTAGTGATTGCTGGCGATCTTAGCTGGTCTGGTTTCCGCCCGGACATGATCAATCGTCTGCATCCAGCGCCACACGCGGCCAGTGCATGAGCCAACTCGTCTACTTTTCCAGTAGCTCCGAAAATACGCAGCGTTTTATCGAACGTTTAGGACTGCCCGCGGTGCGCATCCCGCTCAATGAGCGGGAACGGATTCAGGTAGACGAGCCTTACATCCTGATCGTGCCCTCTTACGGCGGCGGCGGTACAGCTGGCGCGGTGCCACGACAGGTCATTCGCTTTTTAAACGACGAGCACAATCGGGCGTTGCTGCGCGGCGTTATTGCTTCGGGTAATCGCAACTTTGGTGAGGCGTATGGCCGCGCCGGAGATGTGATAGCCCGGAAATGCGGCGTGCCGTGGCTGTACCGCTTTGAACTCATGGGTACGCAAAGCGATATCGAAAACGTTCGTAAAGGAGTAACCGAATTTTGGCAACGACAACCGCAGAATGCCTGACGCAGGAAACGATGGATTACCACGCGCTGAATGCGATGCTTAACCTCTACGATAGCGCAGGTCGCATTCAGTTCGATAAAGATCGCCAGGCCGTTGACGCCTTTATTGCGACGCATGTGCGTCCGAACAGTGTGACCTTCAGTAGCCAGCAGCAGCGCCTGAACTGGCTGGTCAACGAAGGTTACTATGATGAAAGCGTTCTTAATCGCTACTCTCGCGACTTTGTCATTACGCTGTTTGCCCACGCACACACCAGCGGTTTTCGTTTCCAGACATTCCTCGGGGCATGGAAGTTTTACACCAGCTATACGTTGAAGACATTCGACGGTAAACGTTATCTGGAAGATTTTGCCGATCGAGTCACGATGGTGGCGCTGACGCTGGCACAAGGCGATGAAACACTGGCGACGCAACTGACCGATGAGATGCTGTCAGGACGCTTTCAGCCTGCAACACCGACATTCCTCAACTGTGGTAAGCAGCAGCGCGGCGAACTGGTTTCCTGTTTTTTGCTGCGTATTGAAGACAATATGGAGTCGATTGGCCGGGCAGTAAATTCCGCACTGCAACTGTCGAAACGCGGCGGCGGCGTGGCATTTTTGCTGTCGAATCTGCGGGAAGCGGGCGCGCCAATTAAACGTATTGAAAATCAATCTTCTGGCGTGATTCCGGTGATGAAAATGCTGGAAGACGCATTTTCCTATGCCAACCAGCTCGGCGCGCGTCAGGGTGCTGGCGCAGTCTATTTACATGCCCATCATCCCGATATTCTGCGTTTTCTCGATACAAAGAGGGAAAATGCCGACGAAAAAATCCGCATTAAAACACTGTCGCTGGGCGTGGTGATCCCGGATATCACTTTCCATCTGGCAAAAGAGAATGCGCAGATGGCGCTGTTTTCGCCCTATGACGTTGAGCGAGTTTATGGCAAGCCGTTTGCTGATATCGCCATCAGCGAACACTATGCCGAACTGGTTGCCGATGAACGCATCCGCAAAAAATACATCAACGCCCGTGATTTCTTCCAGCGACTGGCTGAGATCCAGTTTGAGTCTGGCTATCCCTACATCATGTATGAAGACACGGTTAACCGTGCTAACCCTATCGCCGGGCGCATAAATATGAGCAATCTCTGCTCAGAAATTTTGCAGGTTAACAGCGCCTCAGAGCATGACGAGAATCTCGACTATGCCCGCACAGGCCATGATATTTCCTGCAATTTAGGTTCGTTGAATATTGCCCACACCATGGATTCCCCCGACTTTGCCCGCACGGTAGAGACTGCCGTGCGCGGTTTAACGGCGGTGTCAGATATGAGTCATATCCGCAGCGTGCCGTCCATCGAAGCCGGAAATGCCGCCTCACACGCCATCGGACTGGGGCAGATGAATTTACACGGCTATCTGGCGCGAGAAGGCATCGCTTATGGTTCGCCGGAAGCACTGGATTTCACCAATCTCTATTTCTATACCATCACCTGGCACGCACTGCGTACCTCGATGTTGCTGGCGCGCGAACGCGGTGAAACCTTCGCCGGGTTCAAACAGTCACGCTATGCCAGTGGTGAATATTTTAGCCAATATCTGCAAGGGAACTGGCAGCCGAAAACGGCGAAAGTTGGCGAACTGTTTACCCGTAGCGGTATTACGTTACCTACCCGTGAGATGTGGGCGCAGCTGCGCGACGACGTGATGCGCTACGGCATTTACAACCAGAATCTTCAGGCGGTGCCGCCAACCGGTTCTATCTCTTATATCAACCATGCTACGTCGAGTATTCATCCGATTGTGGCGAAAGTAGAGATACGCAAAGAGGGCAAAACAGGACGCGTTTACTACCCTGCCCCGTTTATGACTAACGAGAATCTGGCGCTGTATCAGGACGCTTACGAAATCGGCGCAGAAAAGATCATCGACACCTACGCGGAAGCGACTCGCCATGTCGATCAGGGGCTGTCGCTGACGCTGTTTTTCCCCGATACCGCCACCACTCGCGATATCAACAAAGCGCAGATTTACGCCTGGCGCAAGGGTATCAAAACGCTCTACTACATCCGCCTGCGTCAGATGGCGCTGGAAGGCACTGAAATTGAAGGCTGCGTCTCCTGTGCACTTTAAGGAATATCTATGAAACTCTCACGTATCAGCGCCATCAACTGGAACAAGATAACAGACGATAAAGATCTGGAGGTGTGGAATCGCCTGACCAGCAATTTCTGGCTACCAGAAAAGGTGCCGCTGTCGAATGATATTCCCGCCTGGCAGACATTAAGTGTCGTAGAACAACAACTGACGATGCGCGTTTTTACTGGCCTGACGCTGCTCGACACGCTGCAAAATGTTATCGGCGCGCCTTCGCTGATGCCCGATGCGCTCACGCCTCATGAAGAGGCGGTATTATCGAATATCAGCTTTATGGAAGCGGTTCATGCCCGCTCTTACAGTTCGATTTTCTCGACGCTGTGCCAGACCAAAGATGTCGATGCCGCCTACGCCTGGAGTGAAGAAAACGCGCCGTTGCAGCGAAAAGCACAGATTATTCAGCAACATTATCGCGGTGATAATCCGCTGAAAAAGAAAATCGCCAGTGTGTTTCTTGAATCATTTTTGTTCTATTCCGGTTTCTGGCTGCCGATGTATTTTTCCAGCCGCGGAAAGCTGACCAATACCGCAGACCTGATCCGTCTGATTATCCGCGATGAAGCAGTCCACGGTTACTACATAGGCTATAAATATCAGAAAAACATGGAAAAGATATCTCTGGGACAACGTGAAGAGTTGAAGAGTTTCGCCTTCGATTTGTTGCTGGAACTCTACGACAACGAGTTGCAATACACCGATGAGCTGTACGCCGAAACCCCGTGGGCTGACGATGTGAAAGCGTTTCTCTGTTACAACGCCAATAAGGCGTTGATGAATCTGGGCTACGAACCGTTATTTCCCGCAGAAATGGCAGAAGTGAATCCGGCAATCCTCGCCGCGCTTTCGCCGAATGCCGATGAAAATCACGATTTCTTTTCCGGTTCAGGCTCCTCTTATGTGATGGGAAAAGCGGTCGAAACAGAAGATGAAGACTGGAATTTCTGAGGGGGTTATTTTCAAAAATATCACTACCCGCAGCAGGGAAATAATTCCCGCCAAATAGCTTTTTATCACGCAAATATTTTGTGGTGATCTACACTGACACTCTGTTGCATTATTCGCCTGAAACCACAATATTCAGGCGTTTTTTCGCTATCTTTGACAAAAAATATCAACTTTTCTCGATTTGCTCTCAGCCCTTATATCACGGGAAATTCCGGCGATTTGCTCTCATCAATATTCATGCCACATTTGCCGTCAGGGGTTGCCTCAAATTCTCAGTATGTTAGGGTAGAAAAAAGTGACTATTTCCATTGGGTAATGTATCGACATAAACAAATAACAGGAATCTTTCTATTGCATGGCAATTAAATTAGAAATTAAAAATCTTTATAAAATATTTGGTGAGCATCCACAACGAGCTTTCAAATATATCGAACAAGGACTTTCAAAAGAACAAATTCTGGAAAAAACTGGGCTATCGCTTGGCGTAAAAGACGCCAGTCTGGCCATTGAAGAAGGCGAGATATTTGTCATCATGGGATTATCCGGTTCGGGTAAATCCACAATGGTACGCCTTCTCAATCGCCTGATTGAACCCACCCGCGGGCAAGTGCTGATTGATGGTGTGGATATTGCCAAAATATCCGACGCCGAACTCCGTGAGGTGCGCAGAAAAAAGATTGCGATGGTCTTCCAGTCCTTTGCCTTAATGCCGCATATGACCGTGCTGGACAATACTGCGTTCGGTATGGAACTGGCCGGAATTAATGCCGAAGAACGCCGTGAAAAAGCCCTTGATGCACTGCGTCAGGTCGGGCTGGAAAATTATGCCCACAGCTACCCGGATGAACTCTCTGGCGGGATGCGTCAACGTGTGGGATTAGCCCGCGCGTTAGCGATTAATCCGGATATATTATTAATGGACGAAGCCTTCTCGGCACTCGATCCATTAATTCGCACCGAGATGCAGGATGAGCTGGTAAAATTACAGGCGAAACATCAGCGCACCATTGTCTTTATTTCCCACGATCTCGATGAAGCTATGCGTATTGGTGACCGAATTGCCATTATGCAAAATGGTGAAGTGGTGCAGGTTGGTACACCGGATGAAATTCTTAATAATCCGGCGAATGATTATGTCCGTACCTTCTTCCGTGGCGTCGATATTAGCCAGGTGTTCAGTGCGAAAGATATTGCCCGTCGTACACCGAACGGCTTAATTCGTAAAACCCCCGGCTTCGGCCCGCGTTCGGCACTGAAATTATTGCAGGATGAAGATCGCGAATATGGCTACGTCATCGAACGCGGTAATAAGTTTGTCGGCGCTGTGTCTATCGATTCGCTTAAAGCCGCGTTAACGCAGCAGCAAGGTCTTGATGCGGCGCTGATTGATGCGCCGTTAGCGGTCGATGCACAAACGCCTCTTAGCGAGTTGCTCTCTCATGTCGGACAGGCCCCCTGTGCGGTGCCCGTGGTCGACGAGGACCAACAGTATGTCGGCATCATTTCGAAAGGAATGCTGCTGCGCGCTTTAGATCGTGAGGGGGTAAATAATGGCTGATCAAAATAATCCGTGGGATACCACGCCAGCGGCGGACAGTGCCGCACAGTCCGCAGACGCCTGGGGTACACCGGCGACTGCACCGACTGACGGCGGTGGCGCTGACTGGCTGACCAGTACGCCTGCACCAAACGTCGAGCATTTTAATATTCTCGATCCGTTCCATAAAACGCTGATCCCGCTCGACAGTTGGGTCACTGAAGGGATCGACTGGGTCGTTACCCATTTCCGTCCCGTCTTCCAGGGCGTGCGCGTTCCGGTTGATTATATCCTCAACGGTTTCCAGCAATTGCTGCTGGGTATGCCAGCGCCAGTGGCGATTATCGTTTTCGCTCTCATCGCCTGGCAGATTTCCGGGGTCGGAATGGGCGTGGCGACGCTGGTTTCGCTGATTGCCATCGGCGCAATCGGTGCCTGGTCGCAGGCCATGGTTACCCTGGCGCTGGTGTTAACCGCCCTGCTGTTCTGTATCGTCATCGGTTTGCCGTTGGGGATCTGGCTGGCGAGAAGTCCACGAGCGGCGAAAATTATTCGTCCACTGCTTGATGCCATGCAGACCACGCCAGCGTTTGTTTATCTGGTACCAATCGTCATGCTGTTTGGTATCGGTAACGTGCCGGGCGTAGTGGTGACGATCATCTTTGCTCTGCCGCCGATTATCCGTCTGACAATTCTAGGGATTAACCATGTTCCGGCGGATCTGATTGAAGCCTCGCGCTCATTCGGTGCCAGCCCGCGCCAGATGCTGTTCAAAGTTCAGTTACCGCTGGCGATGCCAACCATTATGGCGGGCGTTAACCAGACGCTGATGCTGGCCCTTTCTATGGTGGTCATCGCCTCGATGATTGCCGTCGGCGGGCTGGGTCAGATGGTGCTTCGCGGTATCGGTCGTCTGGATATGGGGCTTGCCACCGTTGGCGGCGTCGGGATTGTGATCCTCGCCATTATCCTCGACCGCCTGACGCAGGCCGTTGGGCGCGACTCACGCAGTCGCGGCAACCGTCGCTGGTACACCACTGGCCCTGTCGGTCTGCTGACCCGCCCATTCATTAAGTAACTCTGCACTTGCCCGGTGACGCCGGGCATTATCACCCTGCCAAAAAAAGGAATAACAATGCGACATAGCGTACTTTTTGCGACAGCGTTTGCCACGCTTATCTCTACACAAACTTTTGCTGCCGACCTGCCGGGCAAAGGCATTACTGTTAATCCGGTTCAGAGCACCATCACCGAAGAAACTTTCCAGACGCTGCTGGTCAGCCGCGCGCTGGAGAAATTAGGTTATACCGTCAATAAACCCAGCGAAGTGGATTACAACGTTGGCTACACCTCGCTTGCTTCCGGCGATGCAACCTTCACCGCAGTGAACTGGACGCCACTGCATGACAACATGTACGAAGCTGCCGGTGGCGATAAGAAATTTTATCGTGAAGGAGTATTTGTTAACGGCGCGGCACAGGGTTACCTGATCGATAAGAAAACTGCCGACCAGTACAAAATCACCAACATCGCGCAACTGAAAGATCCGAAGATCGCCAAACTGTTCGATACCAACGGCGACGGTAAAGCGGATTTGACTGGCTGTAACCCTGGCTGGGGCTGCGAAGGTGCGATCAACCACCAGCTTGCCGCGTATGGACTGACCAATACCGTGACGCATAATCAGGGGAACTACGCAGCGATGATGGCTGACACCATCAGTCGTTACAAAGAGGGTAAGCCGGTGTTTTACTACACCTGGACGCCGTACTGGGTGAGTAACGAACTGAAACCGGGGAAAGATGTGGTCTGGTTGCAGGTGCCGTTCTCCGCACTGCCGGGCGATAAAAATGCCGATACCAAACTGCCGAATGGCGCGAATTACGGCTTCCCGGTCAGTACCATGCATATCGTTGCCAACAAAGCCTGGGCCGAGAAAAACCCGGCAGCAGCGAAACTGTTTGCCATTATGCAGTTACCAGTGGCAGATATTAACGCCCAGAACGCCATTATGCATGACGGCAAAGCCTCAGAAGGCGATATTCAGGGCCACGTTGATGGCTGGATCAAAGCCCACCAGCAGCAGTTCGATGGCTGGGTGAATGAGGCGCTGGCAGCGCAGAAGTAAATATTGATAACCGCGCAGATAATGCTCATGTGAGTAAAACAATTGCAGCGATGGTTTTAATCCGGCTGAAAATCGATGAGACGTTTTCTGAAGGCCGGGGCGACGCGCAGGGATGCGCGGCGAGGGCGCGTCTTACAGGGATGTTACCTCGCGCCCGTACCCGATAGCCGTAAGAAATAAGTCGAATGTACCGCGTAGCGGCGATTTTGTGCCAAAAGCCTGGGTCGCCAGGGTGGTGGCGACTGAGCCACCCTGGCACGTTCACCAGCAAAATAGTGACAAAGTAGCTATAATCTGGAAGTGAACGTAACATTTGCCTTAGTGGCATATTTCACCTTCAAATACCCTCTCCCCATTACCCGCACATTTTAACAATCTATCTTTCGCCCCACATTCATAAACATCCGCTATTATTGATTCCCAGCTTAATCATCACCTGATGAACAAAAATAATGACTAAAACAAACCATGAGCTTAGCCCGGCGCTGATCGTGCTGATGTCTATCGCCACCGGTCTGGCGGTAGCCAGTAACTCTTACGCCCAGCCATTACTCGACACCATCGCGCGTAACTTTTCCCTTTCCGCCAGTTCGGCGGGCTTTATTGTTACCGCCGCGCAGTTGGGCTATGCCGCAGGTCTGCTGTTTCTTGTTCCCCTCGGTGATATGTTTGAACGCCGCCGCCTGATTGTCTCGATGACCTTACTGGCAGCGGGCGGTATGTTAATCACTGCCAGCAGTCAGTCACTGGCGATGATGATCCTCGGTACGGCATTGACCGGTTTATTCTCGGTCGTGGCACAAATTCTGGTTCCGCTGGCAGCGACGCTGGCTTCACCAGACAAACGCGGCAAAGTGGTCGGCACCATTATGAGCGGGCTGCTGTTGGGGATCTTGCTGGCACGAACCGTTGCCGGGTTGCTGGCAAACCTCGGCGGCTGGCGCACCGTCTTTTGGGTTGCCTCGGTGTTAATGGCACTGATGGCGCTGGCATTATGGCGTGGTCTGCCACAAATGAAATCAGAAACCCACCTCAACTACCCACAGTTGCTTGGTTCCGTTTTCAGCATGTTTATCAGCGATAAAATTCTGCGCACCCGCGCGTTGCTGGGCTGCCTGACCTTTGCCAACTTCAGCATTCTATGGACCTCAATGGCCTTTTTGCTCACCGCTCCGCCTTTTAATTACAGCGATGGCGTCATTGGTCTGTTTGGACTTGCGGGAGCAGCCGGAGCGTTGGGCGCTCGTCCGGCGGGCGGTTTTGCCGATAAGGGTAAATCGCACCACACCACAACTTTCGGTCTGCTGCTGCTGTTACTTTCATGGCTGACGATCTGGTTTGGTCACACTTCCGTACTGGCGCTGATTATCGGCATCCTGGTGCTGGATCTCACCGTGCAGGGCGTGCATATCACTAACCAGACAGTAATTTATCGAATACACCCTGATGCGCGTAATCGCCTGACCGCAGGTTACATGACCAGCTACTTTATTGGCGGTGCCGCCGGTTCGCTAATTTCAGCCTCAGCCTGGCAACATGGCGGTTGGGCTGGCGTTTGTCTGGCTGGCGCGACGATTGCCCTGGTTAACTTACTGGTCTGGTGGCGAGGTTTTCATCGTCAGGAAGCCGCAAATTAAGCAATCAGCAACCGTTTTCGTGGCTTTACACTTATAAGGGTGTTAAGAAGCCCATCAGTCTGATAAGGTTAAGATATTCATTCAGTCTATTTATAATATTAACAATCGTTAAGCGTACACTCTATGGAAAGCCCTACTCCACAGCCTGCTCCTGGTTCGGCGACCTTCATGGAAGGATGCAAAGACAGTTTACCGATTGTTATTAGTTATATTCCGGTGGCCTTTGCGTTCGGTCTGAATGCGACCCGTCTGGGATTCTCTCCTCTCGAAAGCGTTTTTTTCTCCTGCATCATTTATGCAGGCGCGAGCCAGTTCGTCATTACCGCGATGCTGGCAGCCGGGAGTAGTTTGTGGGTTGCTGCACTGACCGTCATGGCAATGGATGTTCGCCATGTTTTGTATGGCCCGTCACTGCGTAGCCGTATTATTCAGCGTCTGCAAAAATCGAAAACCGCCCTGTGGGCGTTTGGCCTGACGGATGAGGTTTTTGCCGCCGCAACCGCAAAACTGGTACGCAATAATCGCCGCTGGAGCGAGAACTGGATGATCGGCATTGCCTTCAGTTCATGGTCATCGTGGGTATTTGGTACGGTAATAGGGGCATTCTCCGGCAGCGGTTTGCTGCAAGGTTATCCCGCCGTTGAAGCAGCATTAGGTTTTATGCTTCCGGCACTCTTTATGAGTTTCCTGCTCGCCTCTTTCCAGCGCAAACAATCTCTTTGCGTTACCGCAGCGTTAGTTGGTGCCCTTGCAGGCGTAACGCTATTTTCTATTCCCGTCGCCATTCTGGCAGGCATTGTCTGTGGCTGCCTCACTGCGTTAATCCAGGCATTCTGGCAAGGAGCGCCCGATGAGCTATGAGGTTCTGCTGCTTGGGTTACTGGTTGGCGCGGCGAATTATTGCTTCCGCTATTTGCCGCTGCGCCTGCGTGTGGGTAATGCCCGCCCAACCAAACGTGGCGCGATAGGCATATTGCTCGACACCATTGGCATCGCCTCGATATGCGCTCTGCTGGTTGTCTCTACCGCACCAGAAGTGATGCACGATACACGCCGTTTCGTGCCCACGCTGGTCGGCTTCGCGGTACTGGGTGCCAGTTTCTATAAAACACGCAGCATTATCATCCCAACACTGCTTAGTGCGCTGGCCTACGGGCTCGCCTGGAAAGTGATGGCGATTATATAACCCACAAGAATCATTTTTCTAAAACAATACATTTACTTTATTTATCTCTGTCGTTACTATATCGGCTGAAATTAATGAGGTCATACCCAAATGGATAGTTCGTTTACGCCCATTGAACAAATGCTAAAATTTCGCGCCAGCCGCCACGAAGATTTTCCTTATCAGGAGATCCTTCTGACTCGTCTTTGCATGCACATGCAAAGCAAGCTGCTGGAGAACCGCAATAAAATGCTGAAGGCTCAGGGGATTAACGAGACGTTGTTTATGGCGTTGATTACGCTGGAGTCTCAGGAAAACCACAGTATTCAGCCTTCTGAATTGAGTTGTGCTCTTGGATCATCCCGTACCAACGCGACGCGTATTGCCGATGAACTGGAAAAACGCGGTTGGATCGAACGTCGTGAAAGCGATAACGATCGCCGCTGCCTGCATCTGCAATTAACGGAAAAAGGTCACGAGTTTTTGCGCGAGGTTTTACCACCGCAGCATAACTGCCTGCATCAACTCTGGTCCGCGCTCAGCACAACAGAAAAAGATCAGCTCGAGCAAATCACCCGCAAATTGCTCTCCCGTCTCGACCAGATGGAACAAGACGGTGTGGTTCTCGAAGCGATGAGCTAACGCGTCATCTCGCTCAAAAATCCAGATTTATAAAAGAAAAAATGACTGGCCAGCATCGCAACATGCTGGCCTTTTTGGCAAGCAGGTCGGCTCAGCCGATGAGTTAAGAAGATCGTGGAGAACAATATGAGCGCAAATGCGGAGACTCAAACCCCGCAGCAACCGGTAAAGAAGAGCGGCAAACGTAAGCGTCTGCTCCTCCTTCTCACCTTGCTCTTTATAATTATTGCCGTAGCGATAGGGATTTATTGGTTTTTGGTACTGCGTCATTTCGAAGAAACTGATGACGCATACGTGGCAGGGAATCAGATTCAAATTATGTCTCAGGTGTCTGGCAGCGTGACGAAAGTCTGGGCCGATAACACCGATTTTGTAAAAGAAGGCGATGTGCTGGTCACTCTCGACCCGACAGATGCTCGCCAGGCGTTTGAAAAAGCCAAAACTGCACTGGCTTCCAGCGTTCGCCAAACCCACCAGCTGATGATTAACAGCAAACAGTTGCAGGCGAATATTGAGGTGCAAAAAATCGCCCTCGCGAAAGCACAAAGCGACTACAACCGCCGTGTGCCGCTGGGCAATGCCAACCTGATCGGTCGCGAAGAGCTGCAACACGCCCGCGACGCCGTCACCAGTGCCCAGGCGCAACTGGACGTCGCTATTCAACAATACAATGCCAATCAGGCGATGATTCTGGGAACTAAACTGGAAGATCAGCCTGCCGTGCAACAGGCTGCCACCGAAGTACGTAACGCCTGGCTGGCACTGGAGCGTACCCGTATTGTCAGCCCGATGACTGGTTATGTCTCCCGCCGAGCAGTACAGCCTGGGGCCCAAATTAGCCCAACGACGCCGCTGATGGCGGTCGTTCCAGCCACCAATATGTGGGTGGATGCCAACTTTAAAGAGACGCAGATTGCCAATATGCGCATCGGTCAGCCGGTCACCATCACCACCGATATTTACGGCGATGATGTGAAATACACCGGTAAAGTGGTTGGTCTGGATATGGGCACAGGTAGCGCGTTCTCGCTGCTTCCGGCGCAAAACGCCACCGGTAACTGGATCAAAGTCGTTCAGCGTCTGCCTGTTCGTATCGAACTGGACCAAAAACAGCTGGAGCAATACCCGCTGCGTATCGGTTTATCCACGCTGGTGAGCGTCAATACCACTAACCGTGACGGTCAGGTACTGGCAAATAAAGTACGTTCCACACCGGTCGCGGTAAGTACCGCGCGTGAAATCAGCCTGGCACCTGTCAATAAACTGATCGACGATATCGTAAAAGCTAACGCTGGCTAATCCAGAGGTGCGTGTTATGCAACAGCAAAAACCGCTGGAAGGCGCGCAACTGGTCATTATGACGATTGCGCTGTCACTGGCGACATTCATGCAGGTGCTGGACTCCACCATTGCTAACGTGGCGATCCCCACTATCGCCGGAAACCTGGGCTCATCGCTCAGCCAGGGAACGTGGGTAATCACTTCCTTCGGGGTAGCGAATGCCATCTCGATCCCGCTTACCGGCTGGCTGGCAAAGCGCGTCGGGGAAGTGAAACTGTTCCTCTGGTCAACCATCGCCTTTGCTATTGCGTCGTGGGCGTGTGGTGTCTCCAGCAGCCTGAATATGCTGATCTTCTTCCGCGTAATTCAGGGGATTGTCGCCGGGCCGCTGATCCCGCTTTCGCAAAGTCTATTGCTGAATAACTACCCGCCAGCCAAACGCTCGATCGCGCTGGCGTTGTGGTCGATGACGGTGATTGTCGCGCCAATTTGCGGCCCGATCCTCGGCGGTTATATCAGCGATAATTACCACTGGGGCTGGATATTCTTCATCAACGTGCCGATTGGCGTGGCGGTGGTGTTGATGACACTGCAAACCCTGCGCGGACGCGAAACCCGCACCGAACGGCGGCGGATTGATGCCGTGGGGCTGGCACTGCTGGTTATTGGTATCGGCAGCCTACAGATTATGCTCGACCGCGGTAAAGAGCTGGACTGGTTTTCATCACAGGAAATTATCATCCTTACCGTGGTGGCGGTGGTGGCTATCTGCTTCCTGATTGTCTGGGAGCTGACCGACGATAACCCGATAGTCGATCTGTCGTTGTTTAAGTCGCGCAACTTCACCATCGGCTGCTTGTGTATCAGCCTCGCGTATATGCTCTACTTCGGCGCGATTGTTCTGCTGCCGCAGTTGTTGCAGGAGGTCTACGGTTACACGGCGACCTGGGCAGGTTTGGCCTCTGCGCCGGTAGGGATTATTCCGGTGATCCTGTCGCCGATTATCGGCCGCTTCGCGCATAAACTGGATATGCGGCGGCTGGTAACCTTCAGCTTTATTATGTATGCCGTCTGCTTCTACTGGCGTGCCTATACCTTTGAACCGGGTATGGATTTTGGTGCGTCGGCCTGGCCGCAGTTTATCCAGGGCTTCGCAGTGGCCTGCTTCTTTATGCCGCTGACCACCATTACGCTGTCTGGTTTGCCACCGGAACGACTGGCGGCGGCATCGAGCCTCTCTAACTTTACGCGAACGCTGGCGGGGTCTATCGGCACATCCATTACCACCACCATGTGGACCAACCGCGAGTCGATGCACCACGCACAGTTAACCGAGTCGGTAAACCCGTTCAACCCGAATGCCCAGGCGATGTACAGTCAACTGGAAGGGCTTGGGATGACGCAACAGCAGGCATCAGGCTGGATTGCCCAGCAGATCACCAATCAGGGGCTGATTATTTCCGCCAATGAGATCTTCTGGATGTCAGCCGGAATATTCCTCGTCCTGCTGGGGCTGGTGTGGTTTGCTAAACCGCCCTTTGGCGCAGGTGGCGGTGGAGGCGGTGCGCACTAAGTACAACTAAGCCAGTTCATTTGAACTGGCTTTTTTCAATTAATTGTGAAGATAGTTTACTGACTAAATGTGCAGTTCCTGCAACTTCTCTTTCGGCAGCGCCAGTTCTTCGTTGCTGTTGATGCGCACGTTACGTTCCAGAATGCTACGCGCAATATCCTGCGCTTCCTGCAACGAGTGCATCTGGTAAGTGCCACACTGGTAGACGTTCAGTTCCGGGATCTGATTCTGATCCTGCACTTTCAGCACGTCTTCCATTGCCGCTTTCCAGGCATCAGCGACACGCTGCTCATCTGGCGTACCAATCAGACTCATATAAAAACCGGTGCGGCAGCCCATTGGCGAGATATCGATAATCTCTACACCATTACCGTTAAGATGGTTACGCATAAAACCAGCAAACAGGTGCTCCAGGGTATGGATCCCTCTTTCTGGCATCACTTCTTTGTTCGGCACACAGAAGCGCAGATCGAACACGGTGATTGCGTCGCCATGCGGGGTGTTCATTGTTTTCGCCACCCGAACTGCAGGCGCTTCCATCCGGGTATGATCGACTGTGAAGCTATCTAACAACGGCATTTAGCCACCTCCGGTAATTTTTTTAAAAATTTTCTGAACTCTTTCTTCCCAGGCGAGTCTGAGTATATGAAAGACGCGCATTTGTTATCATCATCCCTGAATTCAGAGATGAAATTTTGGCCACTCACGAGTGGCCTTTTTCTTTTCTGTCAGGCGTGTTTTTCCAGCCACACCGCAAACGGTTCGGTATCAGCGGCTTCCATTTCCTGCTGACGGCGTTCAGACGCCTCGCGCTCGGCTACAAAATCCTCTTCGCGCAGAATTTCCAACGGCTCTTCACGCAGCAGATTACGGTAGGCTTCTGCAAATGCTTTGCCTGTTCCGCCAATACCAGTATCAATCATAGACCTTAAGATACGGGCAGAGAAAGTCAGATCGGGATTATCGAAGCAGGCGACCAGTTCATCACACACTTTCTGATACGCTTCGCCGCCGTTAATGCTATCCAGCGTTTGCGCGACGCGTTTTAGATCGCGGAACAGATCTTTACCCACCTGCGGTAACGGGAACTGCGCGGTTTCGCAGCCGATACCCAGCGTCAGGCCCGGTTTGCGACCTTCGAGGATCACCCGGTTCCAGTTAACGCGTGTACAGGCAAGTTCGCTACTGCTCATTTCCGGTGCATCAGCCAGCGCACACCAGACCATAAACAAGTCGAGGAATCGCACCTGCTGTTCATCTACGCCAATCGGCGAGAACGGGTTGATGTCCAGCGAACGCACTTCAATATATTCAATGCCGCCACGTAACAGCGCATCAGAAGGCGACTCGCCGCTGCGGGTAACGCGTTTTGGACGAATCGGCGCGTACAGTTCGTTTTCAATCTGCAGCACGTTGCTATTGATTTGCAGTCGCTTACCGTCTTTCTCAATACCAATCTTCGCGTACTCTTCCGATGGCGTTTTGATTGCCTGTTTAAGGCCCGCCACGTACTCGTAAAGATCGTTGAAGGTAATACCAAGATTGCTTTGCGATTTATTGGTATAGCCAAGATCGCTCAAACGAAGAGAGGTCGCATACGGCAGGTAATACATACCGCACTCGGTTTTCTCAAACGGCAGCGACGTTGGTTTTCCTTGCAAGAAAGAAGAACAAATCGCTGGAGACGCACCAAACAGATAAGGAATGACCCAACCGAAGCGATAGTAGTTACGGATAACGCGGAAATAACCCGCAGATATTTTCTCTTTGGCATCAGCGCCCGAGATATCACCGCACTTCGCTTGCCAGAATGCCATTGGCAAAGAGAAATTGTAGTGCACGCCGGAAATGGTTTGCATCAGCGCGCCGTAGCGATTTTTTAGCCCTTCACGGTACAGCGTTTTAAAGCGACCGGTGTTAGAAGTGCCGTACTGTGCCAGTTCGATGTCCTGACCTTCTGCGATGTAGCATGGCATACTTAACGGCCACATCCGCTCATCGCCCATATTGCGCGCCGTATAACGATGCAGATCGCGCATAAAGGTCAGCATATGTTCAATATCACCATCCACTGGTGTAATGAATTCCAGCAATGCTTCCGCAAAATCGGTAGTAATCCATTTGTGCGTCAGTGCGGAACCTAATGCTTCAGGATGACCTGTTGTTGCCAGTGTTCCATCAGCATTAACACGCAAAGTTTCGCGTTCCAGCCCACGCTGTATCCCCTTTAACGCCTGAGGATGTTTTTCCAGCCAGGCCAGCGCCTGTGATACGTCCGGGATCAAATTGACCTCCCGCCTGTCAAAATCGTTTTAATTAGCATAACTGTAATGGTGACCATATGTGCAGGCCTACAATTAGTGCCACCACATCATGCCCTGAACGGTAGCTGCTGCAACTGCAACATAGCGTAACGTTTTACCAAGGCACAAAAAAAAGATTACCGGTCCCCACGAGATGCGCATCCATCCCGCTAACAGACACAGTAAATCGCCAACCACGGGCATCCAGCTTAATAATAGCGTGACTGCACCATAGCGTTTCAGCCAGCCGGTAGCTTTCTCTTGCCAGCGCGATGTTTTACGCAGTGGAAAGAAACGCCCAAGGATAACGTTAGTTAACCCTCCAAGGCTATTACCCATTGTTGCTGTTAAAACTAAAACCCAGGGATGACTGATCCCGGAAAGCAACATTGCCACCAGCACGACTTCGGAGTTGCCGGGTAATAGTGTAGCGCTGAGAAAACTACTGGCAAACAACGAGAAAAGCGATAACGCTTCACTCACAGCAAGCGAACATCCACAGCGTCCATGCCTGCTGCACGGGCCGCCTGAATACCGAAATCGGCATCTTCAAAGACCACACACTGTGTCGGTTGCACGCCCATACGCTGCGCGCACAACAAAAATGTGTCTGGCGCGGGTTTATGGTGTTTGACGTGATCAGCAGCGACGACAGCGTCAAAATAACGGCGTAATCCCAGGTGCGCCAGCAATGCCTCAGCGATGGCGCTTTCACTCCCCGTTCCTACAGCCATTGGGCGACGACCATGCCAACTTTTCACCACTTCAACAAGAGGAAGCGGCTCGACACTATCCAGCAGCATACTTCTTACTGCTTCTGTTTTTTCACGCGCTAACGCATGCGGGTCGAGATCTGCCTGATTCAGCTCAATAATCGCCTGAGCAATACGCCAGGTGGGCGAGCCATTAAGCGCAATCATTGCCTGAACATCGTACTGAAGACCGTAGTGCCCTAATACTTCGCGCCACGCTTTACGGTGCGTAGGCTCCGTATCCAGGATTGTGCCATCCATATCAAAAATTAAACCTGCATAACGCTCGTACATGGTCTTCTCGCAAGTCGAAAAATATGACGCTACTTTAGCGTAATTGCTTGATTTTGTCGCTGATGGCGAAGGAGAAGAAAATTCAGGAAATGGATAAAGTAGTTATTTAGAAATGAGATATTTTTGAAGGAAATTTGTGGGAGAAGATGGTGCCTGCGGTTAGTACCGCTACCTCTTCGATACCTTCATTGCTGAAGATTACGGAGAATATGGTGCATCCGGGAGGATTCGAACCTCCGACCGCTCGGTTCGTAGCCGAGTACTCTATCCAGCTGAGCTACGGATGCATCGGGAAATTTATTTTACT
>NZ_JBJQJE010000027.1:0-65002 GCF_046487585.1 Escherichia sp. WS1265 | reverse complement strand
CCGTTCGATACTGGATCAGGGCTGGTATGAAATGCGCCGCCAGCTTGAGTACAAGCAGCTCTGGCGTGGCGGTCAGGTGCTTGCTGTTCCGCCAGCGTACACAAGCCAGCGTTGCGCGTGCTGTGGTCATACAGCGAAAGAAAACCGCCTGACACAAAGTAAATTCGTGTGTCAGGCATGTGGATATACAGCGAACGCCGATGTAAACGGCGCTCGTAACATTTTAGCGGCGGGGCACGCCGTACTTGCCTGTGGAGGGATGGTGCAGTCAGGCCGCCCGTTGAAGCAGGAACCCACCGAAATGATTCAGGCGACAGCCTGAACGTCGTAGGAATCCACGTCCTTTAGGGCGTGGAGGATGTCAAATATTGACCAGGAATTAAATTCCCAGCTTTCGGCGTGGACTATACAGTGTGTGATTCACCACGATGAATCCTTTGTTGATCCACTGTGTGACCTGCGCAGGTTGAACTCCGGTCAGCCTGGCGAACGATGCCTGATTCCCCCGATAGAACTTGTTGATGTATTCAATCAAAGGCATTTTTTAATTCTCCGAAACAACGCAAAATCATATAGTAATTTACTATATGATTTTTATTTCGCAAGTGATTAACTCATCGGATTTCTTTGTAGTTAACGAAACGTTAAATTTAGTTTGTGCCTGGAATGGCACGCAAGAAGCACACTAGCATTATCATTTTGATCAAAACGCTATTTCCCCCCGTTATTGGGGGGCTTTCTTTTTGATGCCGCGCCAGCGGCATGTAAGGCGGCACTCTGTTGTTTTATATGGCACAGAGCTAAACCGCCGAAGCCCGGCGTAAGCCGGTACTGATTGATAGGTTTCACCTTACCCATCCCCATCCTGCTAAGCCATACCCGCTTTCAGCCATGAAATAGCTTTTGTGCGCGGTCGGAGTGGTCCCGACAAGGGTTTACCCGCAGTCGGGGCGTATCTCCGCGTTAGCGGACCGTCAGGGCCGCTTACGAGCGTGTATTTGGTACTTCCAGCCAGAAGGCTGACAGCGATGAGATTTCTTAGTTACAACATCCATTATTGAAAGCGATGTTGTTCCCGCCCTTTGGGCGGGGGCGGCGGCGCTTTTCAGTGATGGGTTGGGCGCTGTGGCTGAGTATTTGCAGCGTTTTTTTGTAGGAGGGTTGGAGGGGCTTTGTTTTTCATTAGGCAGAAGTCCATATGCCCGCCGCGAAGCGGTGGGAGGTACTTTTATATTCTGAGCGGCGCGGCGTTAGCCGCTGCAAGCGAAGGCATTTTTTTGATTATCCACAGTTGTTTCAAAGATAAATATTTTCCCTGCGGCGAAGCAACGCAGGGGATTAAAGAACAAGGGTTAAGAATATATTGCGGGTTTGATGTTCTATGTTTGCTGCTTTCTGAAGTTATTCCTTTGCGGGTTTTTGTGGATAACCGAAGGCGTTTTTACTCCGATACCCTATTGCGGCCATCAAAAAACTGTCAGAGCGGGACAAAATGAAAAACGGTCGTCAAATATGAGGAATTTCATGAAATGCAGGCAACACGAAAAGCCCCGAAGGGGCTGAAGAGAGTGCCGATTGTATCAGGCAGCTAAACTAGTGGGGTGGCGAAGCTGTCAGAGCCAGTTCAAGCTGACGTAGATCTCTGGCTACCAGTTGCTCTAATCTTTCTTTAGTGCACCAGTACGCTTCGTCCGGCGGCATACGCTTCAGAATAAACCGCGCAATTTCGTTTCGCTGTTCATCATACGGCAGTTTTGCCAGGCGATTAGCACGTTTGCGCTCCGCTGCTTTCTTACGTCGGGACTTGATGGCATCGAGAGAACGCTGCGCATACCAGCGTTTACGAGCCGAGTGAACAGAGATTTCTTCGCCCTCGCGGATAACGCTTTCTTTAATCAATTGCAGACGGATTTCACTTTCTGCAAGGCGCTTACGTTGCTGTTCCTGAAGTTTCACCAGATCAACTCCCAGCATTTTCCAGCCAGTTTCGGTGATCCAGACGTATTTCGGCAGTCGCTGGCGGGATTCACGATCCCATATCGTCTTTTCTGACGTTCCCAACGTGCCAAAGGAAACCTGCTCTGCCAGCAGACGGGAAAGGCGCGATACTGTGACTGCGGTTTCAGGAATCACGTCTCCCTTACTGTCTTTTGGGCTTATTTCTTCTGCCAGGCGGGAGACAGACATGCCGACAGTGTGCAATCCACGATCACAAAAACTCACAAGTACAACCCATATTGCGTCAAGCAGCCGCTGTTTTTCCGGTCGGAATTTATATTTGCGACCGACACTCTGACGTTTCAGTACATAAAATGGATGCAACGACATGTGCATTCTGAGTGTGTTCTGACCAGTGACCGGGTCTTTTTTAACGAGACGATTGTAAGCGTGGCCCAACTGTCCGCCCAGCGCCTTATAGTTGTCGGGACGGAACCAGGCTGGATTCTCACACTTTGGCTTAGTGGAATGTTCACCCCGGCGACGTTTTGTTGTTCCGCCTTTGTTTTCCTGGAGGACCAGGAATGAGCTTTCAATACCCGCTTCGTAGTCCTGCCAGAAACGGACCTGCTCTTCCGGTGATAGTTCAGACCAGTGACGTTTGCTAATCACAGCAAGCTGCACTTAGCTTGCACTGTAAGAGTTGATATTTCCTTCTCATGGAATTAAACTCCATCTCAGGTAACAAGCATACCTGAAATAAATAAGCTCAAGGCTCTGCCTTGATGTCAGCCCCCGCTAATCTGCGCTCCCTGGAAAAGACGAGATTACGGGGGTTTTCTTTATCTGAAATTTACGTTCTCGAACAAAATTTCAGCACCTCGTTTTCTGCATTTACAAATCGCGGAAAACTTGCCTGCAAATTTAGCAGCATGGGCGCAATCGATCAACGATGTTCAAGCCTGGCTCGTTTCCTTTTTGATTCAACACACATCTCTGACAGCTTCAAAATCGTTTTCAGAACAGCTAGTGAAGCCCCTTCTTTACTGACGTTCCCCATACAAAACCTTACAAAATCAGAAATTCAGAATTTTGTATATTCAAAAAAGTTTTTTTGACTACATACACCCACTCACACGATCGAATAAACCACGCAAACAGTATTATCTAGATTTTTAGATCGTACACCATTTAACAAACAGAATATTATTCTGTTTTTTAGATATTATACAGATCATTAGATCGCTCTTCTGGCATTGACAGGTTTTAAATGTCGCACACACAATACTATCCAGATGATTGTAAAAAGCGCGTTCATCGCGTTTTTTGTGCTCATTGCCTGGAAAATGAGCACTCTTTGACGCCCGTTAGAACGCTTGTCATCTCATGCTCTTTAACAACCCCGGACAGCGGTCATTGCCTAAAGCCCTGGCATAAGGAGGTTATTATTCGTGCATTTCAAGCACCGCTGGCATCTGTCAGCAACGGGCTACGTAACAGAGTGACGTGCCGCGCCATCTACACAGGTAACGACTCTTTATCCGCAAATATCATTCTGCATACTTAAACCCCCTTATTTGGTGAACTCGCGTTGAGTTAATCTCACTCACTCTCTCCCTGAGCAAGTCGTACAGGCTGCAACGCAGAAGTACACCAGATTTGCCAGTCTCCACTCCAGGTAAGGGGGTTTAGCTATGCATGATGATGAACAATCAGATAAAGAGCCTGTAGTGAGTGGCTGCAACTTTTCATAATTAGCTTATGACGCTGTATTCCGGGGATGTTTCTATTTCAGACAAACAACCGGGAGAAAATATGGCGCGTAAGTTAAAAATTAATCCTGTCATTCCTGAATGTGTGGCAGATTTGAAAGGATATCCACTCTATATCATCGTTGCTTATTGGGGATTAAGAAATAATAAAACGCTCACAACAACGGATGTTAGCCGTAATTTCCTTATTACACAGCAACAATCTTATGATGTGCTTACCTACATTTACCAGGAAGCACAGAAGCAGATAACAGCAACTAAACGAACACTATTTAACGAGCACAAAAGAAGAATTAGTGCGTTCAGGATTCTTGATATTGACAAAGGCATATTGCGCACCCCAAAAAAAGAGATTGCATATGCCAGCTACGACAATATACCAACTGTCACAATGAAAAGTACCCGTTGTGAGATCCAGGATAGTTTTACAGAACTGCGCCGCTGGATGTGTTCAAGAAAGACAGGTGATCGAGTGGAGGTATTTTTGAATGCCTAAGTACCAAATAAACGCAACCATCAAAAAACCAGGTGGTGGCCCCGTGAAATGGACTCATTACAGCGACTTCCCTATGACCGCTGAAGAATGCAGAAAAAACTTCTCAAAAGAAAAAGAAGCAGGAAAGTGTTTTTCTGTTGATGTTCATATTTCAGATTTCATTTGCAAAGAGATACCTCCACAAAATGCAGGAAATACATATGGCTGATTTTGGTTCCACTAAAAAAACAGTGACATTTGAAGAATGGCACGAGCTATTAATGGATTACGCAGAGTTACGCGGTGGAAATGCCGCCGATGCGGAAGCATGGCGTGGTGATTATGAAGCAGGAAAAACTCCGGTTGAAGCATATTGTGATGAATGGGGAGAGGATTAATCATGATTGACGCTATAATTACGCCAATAGTTACATCTATTCCGTTACTCTTATTAATTTTAGTCGCGCTGATATTCGTTAAATCTGCCGTCAAAATCGTGCCGCAAGGTAATGCCTGGACAGTGGAACGCTTTGGTAAATATACCCATACGCTTTCCCCCGGTCTTCACTTCCTGATCCCGTTTATGGACCGCATAGGTCAACGGATCAACATGATGGAAACCGTCCTGGATATTCCTAAACAGGAAGTTATTTCGAAAGACAATGCAAACGTAACTATCGATGCTGTTTGTTTTATCCAGGTCATTGATGCAGCGAAGGCAGCTTATGAAGTCGATAATCTTGCATCAGCTATTTCAAATCTTGTCATGACCAATATCCGAACTGTCGTTGGTGGAATGAATCTCGACGATATGCTTTCTCAACGTGACAGCATCAATTCTAAGCTGTTAACGGTTGTCGATTATGCAACTGATCCGTGGGGAATTAAGGTCACACGTATTGAAATTCGGGATGTTAAACCACCAGAAGAACTGACTAAGGCGATGAACGCGCAAATGAAAGCGGAACGTACTAAGCGTGCCCAGATTCTGGAAGCGGAAGGTATACGCCAGTCACAAATTCTGAAGGCGGAAGGAGAAAAACAGTCTCAAATACTGAAAGCGGAAGGGGAACGGCAATCAGCGTTTCTTCAGTCTGAAGCACGCGAACGTCAGGCAGAAGCGGAAGCTCGCGCAACAAAACTGGTGTCGGATGCAATCGCTGAAGGTGACGTTCAGTCTGTTAATTACTTTATTGCGCAAAAATACACTGAAGCACTCCAGGCAATTGGCACAGCATCAAACAGTAAACTGGTGATGATGCCGCTTGATTCAAGTAGCCTGGTGAGTTCGGTTGCAGGTATCAGTGAACTGCTAAAAAACGTATCACAGGATACTCACAAAGTTGATATGAAACAGGCTCAACAATATTTGTCTTAAAACCGATAGCGGACGGTGACAATATTGTTTTAATCACCGTCCTCATATTCACGAATGAGCAAATCATTTAAATGAAAACTTATGATTTCATCCTTCTTATTTTACATATAATCCCTATGGGGGCATGGATCTTTCTTCTTTTTATTACAAAAGATGAGAACAAAAACCACATCGCATCAATATTTCCATTATGGCTGAACTTCGTAGTGGTGATGATAGCGATGGCTCTGCTGCCCCTGTTAATATGGAGTTTTAATTTGGCGTTTATTCAATTTCTCTCTTTTATCATGGAGATTAGCCATGTTATGGTTTACACTGTTTCTTCTGTGTATTGCACTTGAAATTATAACCGGAACAGGATGGTTACTCTTAATCAGTCTTGGTGCATTATCAAGCGCCATTGTGGGCTTTTTTCTTCCGATATCACAAGAAGCCAATATATGCTTCTTTGCATCAATCAGCATACTGGCGTCGATAATTAAGTTATTCTATGACAAAAAACATAAGAAATTAGATACTCTCCTGGTGAATACAGGGCATTCACGTTTTAAAGGAAAAGAATTTACGCTCAGTGACGATATTGTTAACGGCAAGGGGCAATTACTCATTGGTGATACATTCTGGCCAGTTGAGACGTTACACAATGAAAACTACCCTGCGGGAACAAGAGTTATTGTTACAGACATGCAAGGAATAACTCTTAAAGTAATGACCATCGAAGACAAGAGTGAAAACAAGGAATAAATCATGCATCTTTCGTTGTTAATTCCGCTTACAGGAGCAGCGATGAATGCACTATGTATTTTTATTATCAGACTTCTGGATAAGGATTTTATTGAAGTCTACAAAAAAACGCTAAAAAAAATTACTGCATTACATATTTTATTGATGGTGTTAAGTGTCACAGGAATAGTATGAGGACAATTCTATGCGAAACGCAAATGAAGGAATTTCTCTTGCAGCTATTGTAGCTAAAGAAACAACAACAGGTAAATGGAATGGTACTGGTGGTATTGGCTTATTCATCGGAGGTGTTTCTGGTTCTAAACAAGAGCAGACACAAAGGGCAAAAAACTTTGAATCGCCTAAAGAGGAAGAATACAGTCTATTAAATGTATACGGTTCGATAATAAAAGTTCTCGTTTTTGGCGTGCTATTTGGTTTATCTGCCCGTTTATTTACATCTTTATCAGACACTGGACTTCAGGAGAACAGGACCGCTTCTGTATTCTGATAGTATATTCAGGATTTGAAGAAAGCATTTATTTATTCAGGGCATACAAAAATGAGTGCTTTTATTAAGCTGGCATCTGTTCTGGCGTTATTTATTAGCCCGGTTGTGGTTGCAATAGCAGGAGAACAATCTCACTGTACAAAAATCAACGAATACCCTTTCATCGTCACTCAATGCGACGACGGAACTGTGACAGTGGTGAATGTGATAAATAACCGTGTAGCTGTGTGCCGTAAAGGGGAATCATGCAAAGAAATAAAATTATAACTCTGGACACATTACATGACTCAAGCAAAAGCTAATCTGAGAAAACTTCGCCGTGCACGTTATGTCCCCCCTCGAACAGTAAAGAAAAGCATAGCGAATACAGAACGTGTCGTTTCAAAAGCAATTACCGGCTGTGGTGTCTTCCGTGATATACCACAAGTAAAAATCAATCTCATCGAAACAAGGAAAATTTTACAAATCGAACTGGCTTTATCCATTGCTAACTTATCTGAGGCGAATCCAATTGAGATACGAAAAAAAATCAAAAGCATTGACCGACAATTATCTTCAACCTCAAAAATCAGAACTACATTATGAAAAAAAACGACGATTTAATCACTTTACCATCTCATAACAGCCACGCTCTCGATTACATCATTAAAAAAGCGTTTACACCACGTAAAACCAAAACATCGACAGCAACCCACAACGTTTATAGCTACAATAAAGATGAATCCACATTAAATTTCCAAAAAATTGGAGAAGCAATTTTTTTCGGTACAGACCTGGTAATTAAGCTGAAGCCAAATATTAGTGCCTCTGGTGAACTCTTCATCTGCCAGAAGGAATAAGCCATGAATGTTGTTTCATTATTTCTTGAGAAAGTAACAACCGCTGTTGAATCCACGGCGGCGACGAACGCCGCTAAGGTTGCACAGGCAATATCTCCTGTATTCTTTGCCGCCATAGCCTTATACGTCATTTATCTAATATATGAAATCACGTATTCCCAGCGTGACGTCATCATGAGCGAGGTCACAAAAAACATCGGTGCATTCGCCCTGGTTGGTGCATTCACTTATTCAGCACCTTATTACAGTGAGTTTGTGATTCCGTTTGTCATGCACGCAGGCTCCGACCTTTCTGCTGCTGTAACGGGTAATTCAAGCTCTGCAACCAGTGTTGATAATTTGTGGAATATGCTTTCAACGAGTTTAAACGATTATAAGATTAAAGCATTAGATGCTCTAGATTGGAGTGACCTCGGAGATCTAATAAATGTGCATATCGTTTGGCTCATCGGTTATGGGGGCGGATTACTACTTATCTATTACACAGCTATTTTATTATGCCTATCCACATTCATGGTTGGCATTCTGTTATCCGCCGGAATTTTGTTTATTTGCTTTTCCCTGTTTGCTTCAACAAGAAATATGTTTACAGCATGGGTGGGGAGTTGTCTTAACTACATTCTACTTAATCTTTTTTACAGTATATCCTTCAGTTTCGTTATCAGTTTTGTGGAGCAAACCGTCCCGTCAAGCGGAAATATAACCCTCACAACAGTGATTTATTTCTTTATGGTCATTGTTATCTCTGTATTCCTTGTAGAACAGGTTGGCACACTCTGTTCTACATTAACAGGTGGGGTAGGTATAAATGGCCTTACATCAGCCGCTAATGGCTTTGGAGGTAAAGTTGCATCCGGTTTTATGCGAGCATCAGGGCTTCGCGCTTTCGCAGGAGGTTTCTCCAAACAAATGTCAATGCCATTTTACCAGGCTGGACGGGGCGCTGCCAAATCATTGCAGGGACGATCCCCGAGGTCTGGAAATATAATTAAACCGGGGTGATTAACATGAAAAATAAAGTCCTGTCCGTTCTCTTTGCTGGAATAATTACCGTAACATCACCATCAATCTTTGCATCTGGTATTCAAGTAGTAGACGTTACAGCGATAGCTAAAACAGTTGAAGAAGGGCTAAATCGTGCCGCTGAAGCGGCAAGACAGCTTGAGCAACTCAAGCAACAATATGAACAGACCATAAGATACGCTGAAGAACAGAAGAAAAGACTCGAAGGCTTCACTGATTTCAGCAATGGCTTTGATAGCGCATCCAGCTATATGAAGGATTCTCTATCAACAATAACAAATAGTGCAAAATCAGATCTTAGCTCTTTGCGATCGCAATATGACTTATCAAGCAACGTTGCAGAGACGCAACAAAAATATGATGCAATCCTGGCTAAGATCAAATTCTATGAAAACTTCAACAATGAAATGCAGGAAAGGGCTAAGAGATTAACCACGTTACAGAAGGAGTTCGCGTCAGCAGATACTCCGCAAAAAAAAGCTGACTTATCTAACCAATTGAATACAGAAAAATTGACAATGGAGCTACAATTGAAGCAATATGATATTGCAGAGAGACAGCTTGAAGCTGAACGCAAAGCTCAAAAAGAAGTATATGTTCGCCAATTGAGAGAGACATTTAGGTGATGAACAAGTCACGAAATGTAATTATTGCATCATCCATGCTATTTGCAGTATTCATGTTAGCAGGATGTAAAGAAAAAGTTTACGCTGTTGAATACTATACAAGCAACCCAGCCGAAGCTGCTAAAACCATTGAGCAGTGCAGAAAAGGCGATATTACAGACCAGAATTGTGATAATGCTCGCACGGCATTAGAGCAGATAAAAAAAGAAGAGTATAAGAAGAAATTGAGAGAGACATTTAGGTGATGAACAAGTCACGAAATGTAATTATTGCATCATTCATGCTATTTGCAGTATTCATGTTAACCGGATGTAAGGAAGAAGTTTACTCTGTAGAGTATTATTCCTCTAATATTGACAAGGCTGAAAAAATCATTGATGACTGCAAAAAAGGCATAGTAACAGACCAGAATTGCGATAATGCTCGTGCTGCACTTCAGCAAAAACAAGATAGTGAATATAAAAAGAAAGTTAGTGAAATGAGAAGACGCCTTGATTAAGGAATACATAAAATGCCAACGAAGCACTCTATGATCTAAAACGAAAAGAAATCATGAGTCAAATGCTTGGACGCTCCAATAAATAAACTTATGCCATGATAAAAAACCCGCCTCGTGCGGGTCTTATCTTGCGTAAAGATTTATAAAACCTCCACTACCAAGCATTACTCTATGGCTTGCCTGTGGTTTGCATTAGCAAAAATTGTTTCATTTATTACTTCATGGAGTTTTATTTTCTTCGCCTGTTCAGATGTGACTGGATAAAACACACCACCTGGCTCATCAAACATCATAAAGTCTCCCTGCATTGATTTACAGTGACAACAATGATTCGCGTAGTAGGTCATTTTCGCTGTTTTACTATAGGCGGGATAATATAACTTAGAATGCTTATTGATTATTGATAACGCAGAAGATGATATCCTTCTTACGTTGGATAAAATAGCCCATGCTTTTGGATTGGTTAACCACTGATAAATTATATTTTTCTTTGAATCAAAATATACCATACCTCGTGGAGAAGATGTTTCATACCATTTATCTAATATGCGACCTTCCCATTCAGCAGGTTTAACCCCACAAACAACATCTCTATAACTAAACCAACGAGGCAAAAAAACACCAAACACAGGAGTTATTTTCTTACAGCGCCAACATGACTGGTAACTTTCCGCAATATAAAAACGTTGAGAAAAAATATTGTAATCATGTTCGTTTAATTCTTTTACCCACTGAATAAAATAAATTGGATTTTTCCCCTGTGGAACAAACCATTTCCGTTGTTCTTGATCCCATTGCGCCCCTTTTTGTTTGGCTAACTCCTTTTCTTCAAAAGGTACATTTAAATAAAACCGCGCCATAACCAACTTAACTCCAGTATTCTGTTCTGATGATGCAACAGGATAGATATCAAAACTAAACAAAGAGTGCAATTCCGCCTTTAATGGCTCATTCATACCCGCCTCGTGCGGGTTTTCTTTTGTCTGAAATATGGAGGAACACCATGAAATCCATCATTTTATCGATGGTTGCCGCCACCGCATTACTGTCAGGCTGCGCGGATAGCAAAACACAACCAGTACCTGAGTCACCGTTAACCTCAAATGACCACCAGATAACGTTGAAAATTGATACCGTGCGAACAGACCTGCCGGACAGTTCTCCTGTTTGTTTGAATGGTATGAATATATACGAAAGTCTGAGCGAGCGGCATCCAGGCTTGTTTGCCAAAAATCAGAACGTGATTTTCCGTAGTGCATTCTTTGATGACGGTCAGGCGATATCCTCCGAAACAATCCGCAAAATAATGCAGAGTACCCCGTGCGTTGAATCACAAACAACATCTGCCGGAAGCTGGGAACCTGCCACGGAACTGATCCCCCGTCAGGCAATATCCGGTGACACTACACTGGCTGAAAAAGATCGGACTGCTGGCTTCACAATGCGGATAGCACCGGAGATTGAGCGTGGAAATTTCCACCTGCTACTCACAACCACTGACCCGATACGGAAACTGACTGTCAAGCAGAATATTTTACTCAAACCGGACCAGCCCCTTATCGTGAGTGGTTTTACTGGAGTTAATGCTGATAGCCAAAGTGAGAACCGGATTGTCATCATTACGCCACACGTGCGTTGATTCCCAACCCCGGATCATTTTTGTCGTTCCCCGCAATCAAAAGCACCTTTAAAAGTCTTTTTAAGGTGCTACAATCTCCATGATACAAATGGAGGACTTATGAGCTACCAAATTCTGACTACGACAGCAGCCAGTATTACTGACCTGAAAAAAAATCCTATGGGAACTGTAGCCGAAGGAGAAGGGGATGCCGTCGCAATCCTGAACCGAAATGAACCAGCGTTCTACTGTGTCCCACCAGAACTTTATGCCTACTACCGGGAACTCGCTGAAGACGCTGAACTCAACGCAATTGCTGATGAAAGAATGAAAAATCCAGACATTGTAAGGGTTAACCTGGATGATTTATGAACTGGCATTTGACCACAGAGCACTGAAGGAATGGCAAAAACTCGGTCACACTGTTCGTGAGCAATTCAAAAAGAAACTGTCAGAACGCCTGATAAATCCACGCGTCCCCGCAGCCAAGCTACATGGTCATACTGACCGTTACAAAATTAAGCTTCGCGCATCCGGTTACAGGCTCGTTTATCAGGTAATTGATGAGAAGGTCGTTTTGCTTGTGATTTCTGTGGGAAAAAGAGAAGGCAGCGACGTCTATCACATGGCAGATACCCGCTGATATTTTAAACCTGTCAAGTAACCCGCCTCGTGCGGGTTTTCTTTTGCCTGAAATATGGAGGAACACCATGAAATCCATCATTTTATCGATGGTTGCCGCAAGTGCTATCGCACTCACTGCCCCCGTATATGCGTCTGATCCGTGTGCTTCCGTTCTTTGTCTGTACGGTAAAGCTATCGGTAGCGGCGGCGGGAGCGAATGCAAAAGCGCCGAAAAGGACTTCTTTAATATCATCAAAAAGAAAAAGGGATCTATTCGCTGGAGCAAAACCTTTGATGCCCGAAAAGCGTTTCTTAATCAATGCACGACCGCAGACCCTGCGGCGATCTCAAAAATCATGAGTAAGTTCGGACGTTCCTGGGGTTAACCATGAAAAAGCTCATTATTATTCCCACCACATTATTGCTGAATGCGTGTTCCCATGCCCCTGAACCCGCACAGGCAAAAGGAGGTTGGTATGAACTGAATACCACAATTGAGCAGGTAAGAGCAGACACATACTATAACGGGGTGGCCCTTCAGCAGCCCGTGTCACAGCCAAACAGCACTGTTCAATACAGCAATGATAATTATCTCAAAAAGGAAGCCATAAACGTAACTCCCGCGCCTCGTATTGCAGAAACCGTAAAACCACGTTCTGAGCAATCAGCGACAGCGCCAAAAAACCAGGGCAGCAATAATAGTTTTCTGAAGCCGACAACAAACAGCATAACTTCATCTGGTGAGATAAAAACAGCAGCCAAAGGAGCAACTAAACAGCATTCTGAACAACCAGCACTCTCTCCCGCAAAGCCAATCAGTAGCAACAACCATCAGGCACAAACGGCACAAAAGACTGATCAGCAGACAAAACCGCGTCCTGAACAACCACCGCTAATGTCAAAAAGCGGTTTTCTGAAAAAAAACGCTAACAACGCTGTTCCGGCCACCACGCTTACAGGCCCATCAACACCTGAAAAGCAAATTTACTTTGTTCGCCATGATGGTAAAGGCTCGCTGCAAAAAGCATTAAAAGAAATTGTCCCATCGGACTGGACGGCTGAAATATCCCCGGAGGTAACGAAAACTTTCCGTCGCACGATATCCTGGCAGGGCAACGATCAATGGCCTTATGTCCTGGATAAAATGCTTCGCAACTACGGTCTGACGGTAATTAAGAACACCGAAAAAAGACATCTTCTGATTGATTTTCAACAACAGAAAGGGAAAACATCACAAAAAGCACCTGTATCTCCTGACAAAACCCCTGCATCTCCTGTCAGGACACCAGTTTCCTCTGACAAGTTACCTCAAAAACCGCTAACGCCTGTCACCGTTCCGCAAAAACAGACAGAAAAACTCACCTGGAATCTTAAAAAAGGTTCGACGCTGCGGGATGGCCTCACCGAATGGGCGTCAAGTTCACCGTGTGGTAATTCAACCTGGAATCTTGTATGGGATACTCCTGTGAACTACAGAATAGATGCTCCTCTTATTTTCCGGGGAAACTTTGAATCTGCATTAAAAGATACGCTGATGCTTTATCTTTCAGCAGATAAACCGTTATACGCATTCAGGAATATTTCACAATGCGTAATCACAATTAAAGACACACAACAGGAGTAATCGCTATGGGTTGGTTCTTCAGCTTGCTCCTGATATTCCTGTCAATAGGCAGTTACTATCTGACAGATAACAATAACCAAACCATACAGCGAATGAAGTTGCTTCCTGCAAAACAGGAAGCAATTGAATTTGTCCATTTCGCAAATGTTATCAATGACTATCTTTATAAATATCCAGACAAACGTAATTCAGGAGGAACGTTAACATCTGAGCAAATCGGTATAACACCCGTTTATGATATTCATCATATTATTTACGGTAAGCGAGTTTATATCTGGTCTGCCGATACAGAAGGTCTGATGTCTGCTTTGCAGCAGCAAACAAAACATTCAGCAATGTTAGGAAGAGTAAAAAATAAGAAGATTGTCGATAATCAGGGGAATGATATGGGCGTTCCCGTTCCTTCCTCCATTCCAGAAGAGGCTATTGTACTCATTAACTAAATATCCCCTGACAAGGGGATTCTGAACTGGAGTCTGCATATCCGACACATCATTATGTGGGCCGGATATATCGCTACGGCGCGGACTTCAGTCCAGAAAATCTTTACCGGAGATACCCATGCAGGATAATGATGATCTCAGCGAGCTTGATATTGCCACTCGTGAAGTCCTTATCTTACGATGCAATCTTATTCAGCTTGCTTCTGAATATATAAAAATAAATCCCCTTAAAAACACCCGAATCTATACAGATTTAATTCATCGTTCAGCAGATGTTATCAAAAATATCGAACAAGGTAACATCCAGAATAAACATAATTATCTGTCACAGGATGTAAAACATACGCTTGTTTTATACGACCTGTACAAATCAGACTTTGAACAATGTCCGGGGGCAAAATCCCTTATACCTGTCAGGGAAAAAATTGTCTCGCTGAAAGAACTTCTTTCCGGCGCTAATGAGCTGGACAGTATCGTTCGTCGCCCCCGCAGGAAAAAACGTTCTTCACGAATTTAATATCAGGAGATAAATCCCTTATGCAGTTATCAGCGGCTGTTCTGGCAGCACTGATAAGTCAGTGTGCCCCTGATGTATCACCCGATACGATGAATGCCCTGATTATGACTGAATCAGGGGCTAATCCATATGTAATAGCGAATGTTTCTGACGGAACAAGTAAGTATTTTAAAGATGAAAAAGGAGCTATTGAATATGCAGAAAAATTAACAGCAGAAAATAAAAGATTTAGTGCAGGTCTGACACAGATATACAGCAAAAATTTCCCATCACTCAATCTGACTAATAAAACAGTTTTTGACCCGTGTACAAATATAAAAGCAGGAGCGGCAGTCCTGACGGACAATTATCTGAGACAAAAGGAGGGTAGTAGTAATCAAAAAATTCTCCGCGCTTTATCTTTGTATTATTCGGGTAACGAATCAACAGGATTTATTAAAGAAAAGAAATTCAACAACACTTCTTATCTGGAACGGGTTATTCGTAACGCGAATAACTATATCGTGCCATCAATCCGTGAAAAAACTGATGAATCAGAAATAAAACCCCCGAATGATGAAGAGAAAACATCACCGGACTGGGATGTTTTTGGAGATTTTAATTAATGAAAGTCAAATCAACTTTGCAGTATTTTATCCTGGCGTTTTTCCTGTCACTAACCGCCTCCGTTGCCTATGCAGGTGGACTCGACACCGCAACAAATACCATGACAGAACTTAAGACATGGGCATTTAGCTTTGGTGGTGTTTGTGCTTTGTGTTACCTGATCTATAACGTCATCATGGCATTCATGGAGAAGAAAAGCTGGTCTGATGTAGGAATGGCGCTTGTCTATTGTTCCCTCGCTGGCGGTGCACTTTACGCCGGGAACTGGGCGCTGGAACTCTTCAAATAAGTAATCCATATATACAACTGTGCCGCATATTTACCTTATGTGTGAATTGCGGCTTTTTTCATGGTGAGTTATGGACAAAGTAAATGAACATGTCAGTGAGTCATTCATGACTTATAACGGGTTTAACCGTCCTGCGTTAATTGCTGGTATACCCTTAATGTTGTTATTGTTCACGGCTTTTTTCGCTGTTCTGACAGGCTTCCCCGCTATTTTCCTTTGGGGTATAAAAGGGATAATTATTCCTGTCATATGTGCGCTGTTTCTTTTTATAGTAAAACTGGCCTGTGAAAATGACTCAAACGCACTAAGAGTCATCCGTTTAAACCTTATGGGGCTTTTGTTAAAAATCCGCCACAGAGATTTAATTATTGGTTATTCATCTGTCAGGTAACATATATGCACAAAATCAAATTAAAAAACAGTGACAATATGGATGTTGCTCGTGAATATCCCGATTATCGCTTCCATGTAACAGACAGTATTATCTTTACTTCTGACAGAAAAATGCTGGCTTCACTTGTTGTAGCAGGCATTCCATTTGAGACGGAGAACGATAATGTTCTTACAAATTTATTTAACAGCGTTAAAAACTTCCTGATTGGGTTAGGAAAGGAAGGCGACCTGTATTTATGGACTCATCTTATCAAGAAAAGAGCAACCATCAATGGAGAATGGAATTATGACAATGATTTTTTAAGCAGGTTTTCAAAAAAATACCTTGCTCTGTTCACATCCAGCGCATTCTATAAATCAACATGGTATCTGACATTTGGGATTCCCTACGATGATGTTGATACCGGAATCGAGCGCATGAATGAAATGACACAACAGGCGCAAAAAGCACTTCTACCATTTAACGCTTCTTTATTATCCGTATACAATACTTATATTAGTGAGGTGGCAGACTATCTATCACTATTGCTAAATGCAGAACATAACATGATTCCTTTATCATCCACCCCCTTATCATCCAGTATTTGTGATTCTGAATGGTATTTTGGTGCTGATGTTCTTGAACTGCGTAACAACGAATCGGATAGTAAAAAATTCGCAACGAATTATATTTTGAAGGATTTCCCGATAGAAACAACCCCCGGACAATGGGATTTCCTTCTCAAACAACCCTATGAATTTATTCTTACTCAATCCTTTATTTTTGAGTCACCAACAAAAACCCTGAAGAATATCGATTCACAGTTAAACAAACTACAATCAGCTAATGATGCAGCCAAAATACAGCAGGAAGAACTCGAAGCTGGTAAAGAAGCGGTCGCAGCCGGAATTACGTTGTTTGGTTCACTACACTGCGCATTAACGGTATTCGGTGATACACCAGATCAGGCCAGAAGCAATGGTATAAAGCTCTCTGCTGAGTTTATTACTTCGGGTAAGGGATTCCGCTTCAGTCGCGCCTCACTCGCATCACCTTTTGTTTTTTTCAGTCATATGCCGCTGAATAAGAGGCGTCCACTGGATACCCGAAGAACAATTACCAACCTGGCCTGTCTGATGTCTTTTCACAATTATTCCTCCGGGAAAAAATCAGGCAATCCTATTGGTGATGGCTCCGCCATAATGCCTTTAAAAACGGATTCAGGCAGCGTTTACTGGTTCAATACACATTACAGCCCACCGGAAAAAAATGTTACCGGGCAAAAAATTGCCGGACACGCAATGTTTCTTGGCGCAACAGGCACAGGGAAAACAACATTTGAAGCAACAGCCAGCGGCTTTCTTCAACGCTTTGACCCTTTAATGTTTGTTGTGGATTACAACCGTTCTACCGAACTTTTTGTCCGCGCATACGGAGGGAGCTATTTCACATTGCAGGAAGGTATCTATACCGGCTGCAATCCGTGGCAACTGGCAGAAGGCCCGGAATCTCCCGTCTGGCACAGACTTCTCGCATTTCTGAAACGCTGGACACAGGTTCTGGCACGAGACAACCAGGGCAACCCCTGTTCTGATGAACATGGCATTGAATTAAACGCTGCCGTGGAAAGCATTATGCGAATGCCTGTCGAAGAACGCCGGACAGCCCTTCTTCTCGATATAGTCAGTCCTGAACTTCAGACGCGTCTCGCCAAATGGTGCGACAACGGCGAATATGCCTGGGCGGTGGATTCCCCCCGGAATACCTTCAATCCACTGCATCATAAAAAAGTGGGATTTGATACAACCGTTGTCCTGGACACAAAAAACGGTATTCATCCTGCCTGTGAACCTTTACTCGCGGTCCTGTTTTTCTACAAAGAAATCATGCAACGCGGCGGCAATCTGATGCTCTCCATTATTGAAGAGTTCTGGATGCCAGCAAACTTTCCCATGACACAAAGCATGATTAAAAGCGCACTGAAAGCGGGGCGCATGAAAGGTGAAATGATGTGGTTAACATCACAGTCCCCGGAAGACGCCATAAACTGCGCAATTTTTGCGGCGCTGGTACAACAAACCGCAACGAAAATTCTCCTGCCCAATCCCGATGCAAAATGGGAAGGATATAAAGAAATTGGGCTTACTGAAAAAGAGTTTGAAAAACTCAAAGAACTGACGAAGGAGTCAAGGACCATGCTCATCAAGCAATCTGGCTCTTCTGTTTTCGCCAAAATGGATTTGTTTGGATTCGATGAGTTTATCCCCGTGCTTTCTGGCTCTGAAACTGGCCTGTCTATTTTTGATGAGATTATTGCTGAAAAAGGAGATGTAGCTCCTGATATCTGGATACCAGAACTCCTGAAACGCCTGAACGGTTAATTTCTCTGTTTTATACAGAACGGAAAACAATATGAAAATCCCCCTCATAATTGCCTCCGCGCTATTAATTAGTGCATGTTCTCACACCCCCAATCCTGTGCAGAAAAAAGGGGGATGGTTTGAGTTAAACACAGCAATTGAACAGATCAAAGCAGGTGATTATTAATGGAAAACACAAACTATTATGAACATTCAAAAAAAGAAGCCTCCAAAAAGAAATTTGAAGAAAAGAACGAAAAAAAGGATTATTTCAAGGCCATACGTGACTTTGAGCGTAGTGAAATTGAAATCATAAAGAAAAAGGCAAAAACATTTACCATTCTCGCCATTGGTGAATTTGTTGTAATTTGCATTCTTGGTTTCGCAATAGCCTCCCTTGCTCCATTAAAAACCGCTGTACCGTTCCTTGTGCGAGTGGATAACAGCACTGGATATACTGATATTGCCCCTCAATTATCTGATGCTAAGGAAAGTTATCAGGATGTTGAGACTAAATATTTCCTGTCAAAATATCTCATTAACTATGAAGCATACGACTGGCAGACTATCCAGGAACAGGCCGATACAGTAAAAACAATGTCTTCCCAAAAGGTGTTTTCAGCTTATGACACCATGATTCGTGCTGATTCCTCACCACTGAACATTCTGAAAAACAACTACAAAATTAAGGTCCAGATTAATTCAGTAATCCTTCTAAGGAAGGATATGGCGCAGGTGCGTTTCAAAAAAATGGTACTGGATTTATCTGGTAAACCCGCCCCCGGATACAGAGCAACAGAGTGGATTTCGACGATTTCTTTTGACTGGGATAAAGATATCAAAACAGAAAAAGAGCGCCTTGTGAATCCGCTGGGACTGCAAGTTCTGAGCTACCAACCTGATCCAGAGGTTATAAAATGATGCTTAAACGCACTACTGCGATAGTTCTTTTGTCGATGCTACAAGTACCTGGTGCTTTAGCAGCTATGTACGGCACACCATCGGAACGAGACGGGCGTATTCAGACCGTAGATTATAACGAGCAGGATGTATTTAATGTGCGCGTAAAAGCAGGCGCACAAACAACAATTAAGTTCGGACAAGACGAAACAATAAAAGATGTCGGAATTGGTGATCCAGAAGCCTGGTCAGTATCGGTCAGGGACAACACTCTGTTTCTGCGTCCAAAAGCAGAAGAACCGGATACAAACGTTACCGTTCAGACCAATAAGCATATATATCCTCTTTACCTGATATCAACCACGAAACAACCCACGTATATTCTGCGTTTTAATTATCCGAAACCACCGTCAGCTACCGTAATGACTGAAAAGCCATTTCCATGCACTGATGGTGGAATAATTAATGGTCATTATCAACTCAAGGGGGACAAATCAATTTTCCCTTATCAGGTATGGGATAATGGCGAATTTACATGCATGAGATGGACTAATAAACAGGAAATTCCGGTCCTTTATCGTGTTGATGCCGATGGAAATGAACATCTGGTTAACGGAGACAGAAATAAAAACACAATGGTTTACTATGACGTGGCTGAAAATCTCCGTTTGCGCCTGGGTGATCAGGTTGCAGATATCAGAACATCATCAATCGTTAATCGTCCGTGGAATAAAAAAGGTACGTCAAACGGAAAAACACGAGTAGAGAAGTTCAGCTATGAAAAATAAAGATGATGAAAAAAATAATGACGCGGGAAATCGCGGAATTATCGAAGTAAAAGGTAAAGCAGCACCAAAAAAAATATTAATCCTCATCATATTACTGATTGCCGCGTTATTTGTGATCATTATCTTGTTTAAAGTTCTTTCACGAGAACAGGTCGTTCAGCAAACACCTCTTGAGAAGTCTGACGAGACACTGGTCACAAATACCAACAATGGCGTTTCACTGACAACAATGATGAAAAACATCGAAGAAAAGGAAAAACTCGATGCCGCTAACCGCAGGAAAGCACAGGAGGAGCAAGAACAGAAACAGGCAGACAATGCCCCGTCAGCGCCAGCATCACAAAAGGCCGATCAAACAGCCGTCAATGTGATAGCCAACGGCAGTCCCCAAACCGCCAGTGGAGATCCAAACCAACCACAACCATTGCCAAAATCCGTCCGACAACTGATGGGCGACACAATGGTGAAGATCGACAATCAGGAACCAGGCGAAAAAAACCAGGAAAGAGATGATTTACAGGGCAGTCAGTACGCAGACGGAAAGGTATCCCCTGTGCTGAACCGCCGATATCTGTTATCTGCGGGAACAGCATTATCCTGTGTGCTCAAAACGAAAATCGTAACCTCTTATCCCGGTATCACAATGTGTCAGTTAACACGAGACGTCTGGTCGGATAACGGCGAAGTGCTTCTTGCCCGTAAAGGAGCATTACTGATCGGGGAGCAGAATAAAGTCATGACACAGGGAGTAGCCCGTGTGTTCGTTAACTGGACAACGCTCAAAGATGAAAATGTCAATGTGCGCATTGGCGCACTTGGCACTGACAGTCTGGGCGCTTCCGGCCTTCCTGCATGGGTCGATAATCATTTTGGTCAGCGTTTTGGTGGTGCATTGCTGCTGTCATTACTTGGTGATGGTTTAGATATTCTGAAAAACAGCACGCAACAAACAGGCTCAAACAGCAATATCACCTACGAAAACACATCTGACGCAACAAAAGAAATGGCAAAAACAACGCTGGACAATACGATAAATATTCCCCCCACGGCATATATTAATCAGGGGACTGTATTGTCTGTTATTGTTCCGCGAAATATCGACTTTTCATCCGTATATGAACTTCAGTAATTCAGTAAAGCAATTGATATGAATAACATCAGAGATACCAGTAATACATCACAACCACGAGATAACAGTAAAACCGCAAGACGATATCTGGATATGACGGGTATCCAGTCTGTTCTTAATATTGAACATGTCACAGAAATATCTGTGAATAAACCAGGAACAATATGGTTTGAAGGGAAAAATGGCTGGGAATCTAAAGATGCGCCAGACGCGACTTTTGATAATTTAATGACACTTGCCAAAACTCTGACGAACTTATCAAAGATAAAAATACCACTTAGCCATGATAATCCCATTGCATCGGTAGTTCTTCCCGGTGGGGAACGTGGACAAATCATCATTCCACCTGCAACGGAAAATAACAGCGTTGTGATATCTATCCGCAAGCCATCATTAACACGCTTCACTATAGATGATTATGTCCGAACAGGGCGTTTTGATAATGTCAGGATTGCAACAAAACACGAAGCAATACTGACTGAACGGCAACGCTACCTGTATGAATTATCCCGGCGTCCGGATGGTCAATCTAAAGCTCAATTTTTAAGAGAGGCAGTTAAAGACCGTCTTAATTTTTTAATCGTAGGTGGGACTGGCTCCGGTAAGACAACTATAGCAAAGGCAATTGCAGATATCTTTCCACCTGAACGGCGTTATATAACCGTTGAAGATGTACCGGAAATGTCTCTGCCGCTGCATCCAAACCACATCCGGCTTTTCTACAAAAAAAATACCGTTGAAGCGAAGGAAATCATTGAAGCGTGTATGCGATTAAAGCCAGATCACATCTTTCTTGCTGAACTTAGGGGTAACGAAGCATGGAGTTATCTGGAGGCGCTTAATACAGGGCATGAAGGCTCAATCAGTACCATTCATGCTAATAATACTTATGCCTCATTTTCACGACTGGCAAGTATTGTAAAACAATCTGATGTTGGTATGACTGTTGATATGGACCTCATCATGCGCACGATAAAAACATCAATTGATGTCATTCTTTTTTTCAACCATACCAGAATGACTGAACTGTATTACGAACCCGAAGAAAAAAATCGTTTTTTGAGCACAATGTAAATTGTGGAGATAACTATGAATGCAAAAAAGATGGGGGGGTTAATTCTCTTCCTGTTACTGCTTCTTGTGGGTGTGCTTATAGCCTCAAACTATCTCGGTGGATACACAGCATTAAGATATTCATCCGTTGATATGTCTTTGCTCAAGTGGGATACATTCCATTCTGTAATCTCAACATTTTCTGGCAACCCACAATATAAAAAACTCGTTTTTATGGCATGGTTTGGATTCAGCGTTCCATTAATATTCTTTGCCATATTCATGTTAATTGTCGTGATTGGGATTATGCCTAAAAAAGTCATCTACGGTGACGCCCGGCTCGCAACTGATATGGACCTGAGTAAATCAGGTTTTTTCCCGGATAAAAAATCACCTTACAAACATCCACCAATACTCATCGGTAAAATGTTCAAGGGGAGATACAAAAAACAATTTATTTATTTCGCCGGACAACAATTTTTAATTCTTTATGCCCCGACACGTTCTGGTAAAGGGGTGGGGATTGTTATCCCCAACTGCGTAAACTATCCAGGAAGTATGGTCATACTGGATATCAAACTTGAAAACTGGTTTTTATCAGCCGGATTCAGGCAAAAAGAATTAGGGCAAAAATGCTTTCTCTTTGCGCCCGCCGGATACGCGGAAACTATCGACCAGGCAATTAAAGGACAGATACGCTCTCACCGCTGGAATCCTCTGGATTGCGTCAGTCGCAGTGATTTACTTCGTGAAACGGACCTGGCAAAAATTGCCGCAATCCTTATCCCGGCAAGTGATGATCCTATATGGTCTGATTCTGCACGCAACCTTTTTGTCGGGTTAGGGCTTTACCTGCTGGACAAGGAGCGTTTTCACCTGGACCAGAAAGCCAAAGGTCATAATGCACCGGACGTCCTTGTTTCCATCAGCGCCATACTGAAAACGTCGATTCCCGATAATGGAAAAGATCTCGCCGCATGGATGGGACAGGAAGTTGAAAATCGTAGCTGGATTAGCGATAAAACAAAATCATTCTTCTTTGAGTTCATGTCAGCACCAGATCGCACAAGGGGAAGTATAAAAACGAACTTTTCATCACCACTGAATATATTCAGCAACCCTGTTACTGCTGAAGCGACGAATTTCAGTGATTTTGATATCCGGGATATTCGTAAAAAACCCATGTCAATTTATCTTGGTCTGACACCGGATGCCTTAATCACTCATGAGAAAATTGTAAACCTTTTCTTCTCATTACTGGTTAATGAAAACTGTCGTGAACTGCCGGAACATAACCCGGACCTGAAATACCAGTGCCTTATTCTCCTGGATGAATTTACATCAATGGGTAAATCGGAGGTCATTGAACGCGCTGTTGGTTTTACAGCAGGTTATAACCTTCGCTTTATGTTCATTCTTCAGAATGAAGGACAAGGGCAAAAAAGCGATATGTACGGTCAGGAAGGATGGACCACATTCACTGAAAACAGTGCTGTTGTGCTTTACTATCCGCCGAAATCAAAAAATGCTCTGGCTAAAAAGATTTCAGAAGAGATTGGGGTGCGTGATATGAAAATATCCAAACGCTCAATATCCAGTGGTGGTGGTAAGGGAGGAAGTTCACGTACACGGAATGATGATGTAATAGAGCGCCCGGTTCTTCTTCCTGAAGAAATTGTGTCTCTCCGGGATAAGAAGAATAAAGCCAGAAATATTGCAATCCGTGAAATTATAACCAGTGAATTTAGCCGACCATTTATTGCCAACAAAATAATCTGGTTTGAAGAACCAGAGTTTAAACGCCGCGTGGATATCGCCCGTAACAATCATGTTGACATTCCAAACCTGTTTACACAAGAAGTCATGGATGAAATAGCAAAAATTGCAGAAATTTATCTCCCTAAAGCTGGAGGAAAAAAAGTCATGGTTGCCGGAGGCAATGTGATTACTAATCCAGACCTTGATAATCACGATAAAACAGACGTATCTGAATAATCCTCGCAATAAAGATACTATTGATTAGCAAAGACAGGATTCTATTATGAGAATAAAACACTCGAATATGATAAATATGAATATGAATATGAATATGAATATGAATATGATGAAAGAAGCCATTGATGTTTTGATAAACTCTGAAAAACATATTCTGATTATAGGCGAAACTGGAACTGGAAAATCAACACTTTTAGCAGAATTGCTAATCAATGACACTGACGTTAAATATTTTGATTTCTGTGATATTTATAAACGCCATGAACACCTTCCCCTTCTAAAACACCATTATCTTTGCGATGAAAATTTTGATTATTTTGACTTTTTATCTGCACCTGAAAAAACGTTGGTTCTTAATAGTGTAGCCATCGGTAACAACTTACGGGAATCAAAAGTTGTTCAGTTTATTGTTCGATTTATTAAAACAGCCAGGAAACGTGGCAAACGTCTTATTGTTGTCACGACTCCTTCAGATGGCGGCGTGCAGATACAAAACCTTTTCGACACAGTTATATCGTTAACCCGCTCTCACGATGAAATAGGATGCACAGTTATCATTCCAGTACCGGAGTTAATTAAATATGAATAAAAAATTGCTTTGTTTATTAATATCCTCTTTTTTATTATCAGGCTGTGCAAACTTCAAAAAAATCAATACTAATGAACTTGCAGCCGAAAAAGACGCACAAAAAGCGACTGAATACGCGAAAAAAATTCGTAATAACCCGGTTATCCAGGACTCAACAAAACAATGGATTAATACAACGCCAATTATTGAAAAGCAGGTAAAGCAATCAGCGCCGCCCTGCCCGATTGTGATTAATACTCGTTCAGATATTGAGCTACGCCAGATCGCACAACGCATCACACAAACCTGTCATATCCCGGTACGAATCAGCGCCGATGTCTGGACCTATCTGAACGGTACAGGCACTGGCTCAACACAACAAATGACAGGATCAATTCCAGCACCGGATGCAAATGGAATGGTTCCTCTGGCGTCAGTAGGCAGTCAGCCAGTAAAAGTCTCTTCTGGCGGTACATCACTCCCGGAACTGAATATCTCCGGGCTTCCTGCCCTACTGCAAACCGTATCCTCACGGCTGGGAATATCCTGGAAATACGATAAAGGTCGTATCACATTCTTCTATCTGGAAACGCGCTCATTCCCGATCACATATATGGACAGCAATGTGGCATACAACTCAAAAGTTGTGAGCGGCACAATGTCTTCCAGCGGCAGTACCGGCTCTACCAGCTCTGGCGGTATGACTGGCGACGCATCAAATACGCAAACTACAACCGTGGAAATGAAATCATCGCTGTACAACGACCTGAAAAGCGAAGTTTCCTCAATGCTGACACCAGGCACAGGGCGCATGTATCTGTCCACTGGTTCACTGACAGTAACAGATACCCCGGATGTACTGGACAGCGTTCAGGAGATTGTGAACAAGCGCAATAATGAAATGAGTCGTCAGGTTGTGCTGAACGTTGAAATCCTGAGTATCAAGAAATCAAGCCAGGAACAGGCGGGAATCGACTGGAACGCAGTATTTAATGATGGTCATCTTGGTCTGAGTCTTGGTGGCTCATTTGGTAATGCCGCCGAGAATGTTATTACCAGTGGTGTATCCATCGTGGACGGTAAGCTGGCTGGCTCAAAAGCATTTCTGAAAGCCCTGTCGTCACAAGGCAGCGTCAGTGTCGTAACGCAAAACTCCGCTGTGACTAAAAACCTGACGCCCGTCCCTATGCAAATTGCCAATCAGCAGGGCTTCATTGAAAGTGTCACAACCGATTCCACCGCCAATGTGGGATCATCCACGTCACTGAATGCGGCAACAATAACGACCGGATTCAATATGACTCTGCTTCCATACATTCAGCCGGATTCACAAAACCTGCAATTGCTGTTCTCAATGAGTCTGTCTGACAAACCTACTTTTGAGGTGTTCGAAAGTGGCGGCAGTAAAGCACAAACACCGAATGTGGATTTGAAAACAATTAATCAGACTATTGACCTGAAATCAGGCCAGACAGTTATTCTGAGTGGATTCCAGCAATCAAACCGGAAAACCAGTAAGCAAGGTGTAATAACCCCCTCCTTCTTTGGACTTGGGGGTGGCATTAACAGCGAAGACGGCGACACGATTCTGGTCGTTTTGATTACACCAAATGTGCTTAATTCCGGCTCCAGTGCAGTAATAAAAAATGTGAACTAATTAACTGAAAACTCCCTGAAAAAACACAGGGAGTTTTTTTGGAGGTCACTTTGTCTGAGAATAATCAGAATAACCGGAATTTCACTTCGGTTATTAAAAACAAGCGTGCTTTTTTCTCCGGTCTGGACTGGAAAACGCTTCCTTCAGAAGAAAAGAATGCGCGTACATTCGCAAGAAAAAACGACGCTGAATATTTTCTCTCCTGTCAGTATCAGGATTCAGAAAATGAAACCAAAACGATGGTGGCATTTATCAGAAAAGAGGATCTTCCCACAGGGGCGTCCTCATTCTGGTCACTGGCACTGATGATAAAACCCCTCATCGAACCTGACGGATACGCTATCTGCGAACTCGGTGATCTTTATGGCTTTGTTTCCTGCGTCAATAACGTTCTCGTCAACGATGTTGTAGGTAACAAAAGTCAGATCATGAGTGCTCTGACAACATTTCTTGAGTTTAATGAAACACCAGAACCCGGCTGGAAACTATACCAGCCTGAATCATGGGATATCAGCCAGGCACTCCCCTCACTCACTCTGTCTGCGTTGATTGACGTAAAAAAACCGCCGAAAGAGGCGGCGTTTACTCGCGTATCCCGAAAACGTCAGTTCATGATTTATGGCGGAAGTGCCATTCTGGCCATACTGCTCTGGAACGGGATCACCATGTACCAGGAATACCGGGAAAAAGAAGCTGCGGCAGAAGCTGCACGTCTTCGTCTGGCAAAAGAAATGGCAGACAAACAGGCAATACAGATTGCCCCACCGTGGCAACATTTACCTGAAATAAAACCATTTATTGATAAATGCATTGATAAATGGGATGCACTGCCCTTATCGATCGCCGGATGGCGTTTTGACCTTGCTGAATGCAGCACATCCGGTAATGACGGGCTGTTACGCACATCATATAAGGAACTGAGCGGCGTTACGGTCGAGGACTTCAGCACACGGATACGAGAAATATTCCAGGGGACAACCACAGCAACTTTTGTATTGCCAGAAGGCAGCGCCGGGGGATTTTCTCTTCCTGTCAGTTTTGACGTTTCACCTGATCCAATTACCCCGGACACATTGCCACAGGCAACAGATATTCAGGAACGCCTGACAACATTTGCACAAAAAATGAGGTTAAAACTCACCTGGCAGGAAATTGAAAACACAAAAACAGATGAAGAAGGCCGTCCAATAATTCTCCCGTGGAACGAGTATGAATTAATGATTCAGACCAGCACCCCGCCTTCAATACTTTTCGCTAACTTTCATGAACCTGCCGTTCGCTTCCAGTATGCAGGAATAAAACTGGAAGAAGGAAGACTGAATTATGAGATTAAAGGTGCATTCTATGTTAAAAATAATTAAACCAACGATTATTTCTGTCTGTTTTTTCAGTTCACTTGCTTACGCAACAGAATCTGAAAGCACGCCAAAAGACGAAATAAAATATTCATCTCCGACCATTTTACAGGTAGAGCAGATTCAGGCTGAAACGGTAATTTACGAAGCAAAGCTGGCGCGTCAGAAGGCTGTCAGTGAATTGCGTAATCTTGATTTGAATGGTGTAGCGTCCGCAACGCCAGCAATAACGCCCTCTTCCGGGTATTCTTCTCTTGCAGATACCGATATACCAGCGCAACGTGTAGCCGCTAAATCACTTCGTGTTATTGAAATATTTGGTACACCACAACAAATGTCAGCACGAATTTCTCTCCTGGACGGGTCAGTAACTGATGTCAAGGTCGGGCAAAGTATTCCTGGTACTTCTTATAAGGTGGCATCAATCACCGGTAATGGCGTCTGGATTCAGAATGGTACAGAGAAACGCCAGCTTATTCTTTAATGCTATTGAAAGAGACGACACATAATGTTTTTTTCTGACGCAGACTATCCCGGAAAAGATATTTCTGATGTTGTATACGTCAGTATATCTGAAAAAGACGATAAACCTGTTCATGTTTATATCGCTGATAACAGTAAAGGACAGCGTGCTGTTCAGGCTTATATTGGCACTCTGAATGTTAAATATCCCGGAAAGGTAAATATAACCTGGACCACTCTTGATGTTATCGCATCCCGCTACCAGGACAGCGAAAGAAGGTCTGATTCAAACTCATCACAACACTTAAACAGCAACCAGGAAAAGGTCATTAGCTACCTGGCGAAAGCAAACAACCTGGGAAGTTCCGATTTGCACATCACACCTGGTCGGGACGGTTCCGAGTTCACTTATGTCGAAGCACGCGTGCATGGGGAACTGGAAATTCTGGATGTCATCCCGCGTAAAGAAGGGCTGGAATTGCTGGGTGCTGCCTATTCTGGAATGAGCGATGTTATCAAAGGTACGCAGTTTGACCCGGCAATACCGCAGGATGCACGTATCGCAGAGAATTTTCTGAAGCCTGTAAATCTTTTTGGGGCGCGCTATTCGCATTATCCGTGCGTGGGTGGTGTGTACGCGGTCTTCCGCCTGATTAAAGATGACAGCGAGGATATTCCCACTTTCGAAGAACTTGGCTACATGCCACAACAAATCCAGACAATCAGGCGAATGTTACAACGCCCGGAAGGAATTATCGTTTTATCCGGCCCTACAGGGTCCGGTAAGTCAACGACTCTGAGAACGGCTTCAGAAGCCTATCTGAGCACGTTTGGTTTCAACCATAACGATAATATGCGTCTCCCCCGAAAACGCCTTTTCACCATTGAATCACCGCCGGAGGGCCGCATTCCCGGCGCAATACAGACGGCAGTCAGGGATTCCGTCGATGGCTGGGTTGACGCGATTAAATCCGCTATGCGACTTGATCCAGACGCGATACTGAACGGCGAAATTCGTGATCACGCATCGGCATTAGCAGCAATCAAAGCCTCGATGACAGGCCACCTTCTGTTGACGACCTTACACGCCAACGATGCCCTGAATATTATTGAGCGCCTTGAAATGGAGAATATTCAGGCCAGGCTAATTGCAGATCCTCTTCTGTTTATCGGTCTGCTGAGTCAACGGCTGGTACAAAAACTCTGTCCTTACTGTAAGCGCACTTATGCTGAAATGGCAGACAAACTGAGTACAGAAGAACGGAAACTCATTGAGGAAAATTGCCTGCCGGAACAGGTCCGGTTGCGCAATCTTGACGGTTGCGAGCACTGTTATAAAGGCGTAACGGGAAGAACGGTTATAGCAGAAGTCGTCTCACCCGACGCACGTTTTTTTCAGTTATATCGTCAGTCCGGGCGTCTGGAAGCAAAATCATACTGGCACTATGAACTTGGAGGAATTACCCGTAATCAGCACTTATTACACCTGATTAATCATGGCCTGGTAGATCCGCTGTCCGCACACTTCATATCCCCCATTGACGAAGATAAATACTCAATGCTCCCGGAGGGGACATGGCGATAAAAGATATATTTGAGAAACTCAATTCGATAGAAATTGATTTCTCTGGAATATCCCACTGGCTGGCAAAATACACATTCAGGTATTCCAGAATAAGTTTATATGAAGATTTATCTGGAATGTTAAATGATGGCATAAATGTAAAGCGTGCTCTTACACACCTGATTGATGTAGAAACAGACTACGGGAAGAAAACGGGGTCTTCTGCAACCTACTATATTTGTTGTGAGTGCCTTAATGCACTGAATAACACAGGGGCAATATCTTCAGCATTAAAAAAATATATAAAGGAGGATGAATATCAATTAATATCCAGCGGTGAAATTCGCGGCGACCTTGCGGGAGGGTTAGTTCAGGCCATAAAAATTGTCAGAAGTCGTTCTGAAATGACAATGACTCTTGTTATGTCGATGATTTATCCATCCGTACTGGTTTTTGGTTGTCTGGCAAACATGTATATGGTCCACGATACCATAACACCTGTTTTCCTTTCTCTCGCACCGAAAGAACGCTGGACAAGTTCTATGCGATTACTGACAGATACGTCTGGTTTCCTGATAGAAAACGGAACGTATATTCTCTGCTTCTGCATCGTACTGTTTTTCCTGATCAGATATTCGCTTGCGCGTTATACAGGACCGGGCCGTCAGTATCTTGATTACATTCCCCCCTGGTCACTTTATAAAACATTTAATGGTGTAAGTTTTCTCTTCAACATGGCCTCCATGTTAAGTATTGATATTCCCGTTGCAAAAGCACTGGAAAGGCTGGAGAAAAACAGCACTCAAAACAGATGGCTACTCGAACGAATAAAAGAAATCAGGAGATATGTTTTACTTGGACAGTCACTTGCAATGGCAATGAAAAGTTGCGGTTATGACTTCCCATCGAAATTATGCATTAACAAACTATTACTTCATTCTGAAAATGCTGACAATGCATTGATGATGTCTAACTATGCTGATAAATGGCTGGAGGAAGCAAAAGGAAAAGTCAAATCAACAGGAGTCTGGATAACTGTAGTATCCGCATTAATTGTTTTCGCATTTATTGTAATGATGATTACTGCTCTCTACGATGTCAGTAACGTCCTGCAACACTAATCCCTAATATTTTTAACCTCTCAATAAATAAGGAATTATTTATTATGTCTTCTATTAATATTTTAAATATGCGTTCTGTTTTTTCTTCTCTTTCTGCACGCCGTAAAAAAGAACAGGACAAAGGGGCAACACTGATGGAAGTGTTATTGGTTGTTGGTGTTATTGTTGTACTTGCAGCAAGTGCATATAAACTCTATTCAATGGTGCAATCCAACATTCAATCATCCAATGAACAAAACAATGTCCTGACAGTGATTGCCAACATGAAATCACTGAAATTCCAGGGGCGTTATACTGACAGTAACTATATTAAGACTCTCTACGCGCAAGGATTACTGCCATCCGATATGATCGCAGATACAACTGGCGCAAGCGCGAAAAACCCGTGGGGCGGCTCCGTTACAATCACCACCTCTTCGGATAAATACTCCTTCAATGTTGTAGAGGCCAATGTCCCACAGAAAAACTGCATGGCAATGGTAAACGCCCTGCGTTCTTCCAGCGCAATCTCCAAAATTAACAACACTTCCACATCAACCGTCAGTGCAGCAACTGTTTGCGCATCTGACAGCAATACGCTGACCTTCAGCACTGATTCCTGATTTTTCATGTGCATCGGATAAGCGCCTTCGGGCGCTTATTTTTTCCATGTTTAAGGAGGAGTATTGTGCGTTCTGTTCTTTATATCCTGCTATCATGTATTTCATCATTAATCTTTTCATTGCAACCCGCATATTCAGCGACAACGACCCGATTTGATGCCTGCTTTGCACAAGCCGGGCAACGTTACCTGATTGACCCCCTGCTTCTGAAAAGCATTGCCACTGTAGAAAGTTCACTCATACCAGACCGGATAAATCACAACAAAGAAAAAGGAAAAATATTAAGCACCGATTACGGACTAATGCAAATTAATTCATCACACATCCCTAACCTGAAAAAACTTGGCGTAATAAAAGACAAATCAGAGCTTATTGATAACCCCTGTCTCAATATACAGATTGGCGCGTGGATTCTGGCAACACATTTTCAGAAATGCGGCATAAACTGGAGTTGTCTTGGCAGTTATAACGCTGGTTTCAAAGAAAGTAACGAACAGAAAAGAATCAAATACGCACGCTATGTCTACAATAAATACATGGTAAGGTAACTTATGCTAAACAGCATATTTAATACGGCGATACTTTGCTGTGCAAATATCGTCTGTCAATGCTACGCCTACAATGAAGTTAAATTCCGTTTAAATAAACTTAATGTATCTTATAAAACCGGAGCAGAGAAATATTACTGCCTGATACTGACAACGCTTGCCGTTATGTATCTTTCATTAAATCAGCTATCACTGATTCAATCTATAATAGTGATTATTTTCTATGCTTTCCTTACATTAATGGCCTGTATAGACCTTCTTTCATTTCTACTACCACGCCTTTATACCGTGACATTTATCTTCTCCGGCCTGTTATATCAGACATGGAATAACAATATATTGTCTGGTTTGTTTTGTGCAATACTGATGTTCTTCATTATGCTGTTTGTAAGACTTTACTTTGCATATAAAAACGGAACGGAAAGTTTCGGCATGGGAGATGTGCTACTTATTGCAGGAACTGGCGTATGGTTTCCAACGCCTGAGATTGCCTGTTCAATTGTATTTATTGCCGTTATCGGCGGAATTATTTTCTTCACTCTTGGCGGATTAAACAAGCAAAAAAAATATATCCCATTTGGCCCATTTCTTTGTGGCGGAATGTTTGTTTACTCACTCGTACCGGGAATATTATTCTGAGGATTAAGAGCAATGAAAAAGACAGATAAAGGTGTATCTCTCCTTGAGGTATTGCTTGTCATCGGCATAATGGTGATGGTTATCCCTAAAGTTTATGAAAACATTGAAAACCATCTGAATAATGTTCGCTGGCAGAATGCAGCAGAACACGCAAATACCTATAACACCGCTGTTCGTAATTATGTTGCTGACAATGCATCAACACTACTTGCTGGCTCTTTACCCAAAACAATCACGCCAGCAACACTCATTCAGAAAGGCTATCTGAAATCTGGTTTTTCTGAATCCAATTTTGGACAAAGCTACATTACCGGTATTGCAAAGAACAGCAAAACATCCCGTCTGGAAGCCCTGACCTGTAGTAATGGCGGTCAGTCCCTGTCAGAAGCCGGAATGCGCTCGGTAGCAAGCATGATTGAAGGGCTTGGCGGCTACATCAACAGCAGCAAGCAGGCGATTGGCGCGGGTGGCGGCTGGTCTGACACGCCTTCAAATTACGGGCTGAACTGCGCGACCGGGCATATTGCAATGGCACTTGTTGGCGCTGATTTGCAGGAAAGCGACCGTTTATATCGTTACTCCATAACCAATCGTCCCGACCTTAACAGGATGCATACGGCGATTGATATGAACAGCAACAATCTGAACAACGTCGGCACTTTAAACGGCAACGCCGCCGCGCTCTCCGGCGATATCAGCGCACGTAACGGTACGTTCTCTGGCGCAATTTCAGGAAATACAGCCACAACCAACGGCGATATCACTTCGAATAATGGCTGGCTGGTCACAAAAAACAGCAAAGGCTGGATGAACAGTACCTATGGTGGCGGCTGGTATATGTCCGATTCGTCCTGGTTGCGCAGCGTGAATAATAAAGGGATTTATACTGGCGGCCAGGTAAAAGGTGGAACTGTACGCGCTGATGGACGCCTCTATACAGGCGAGTATTTACAGCTTGAAAAAACAGCAACGGCTGGCGCTTCCTGCTCCCCTAACGGGCTTGTAGGCCGCGACAGTACAGGGGCGATACTTTCGTGCCAATCCGGTACGTGGAAAAAAATTGGCGCAGGTGATAGCCAAATTGTTACCGCTTCAGCTACTGCGTGGCGTTGGCCTGGAGCAACGGCAACATGTCCATCTGGCAAGAAAGTCATTGGTGGAGGCGGTCAATGCAGATCAAATACCGGATTTATATGGCTCACACGTTCCATGCCTTCAGGCAACAATGCATGGACTGCCAGTTGCGACACGACCGAAGATCAAAATGGTTCAATTACAGTTTACGCCATTTGCCAGTGACGATACTTATCACTGGCAAACCACGATGTAACTACATTTCCCCGACAGGTCAGTTCGGTGAGTACCGCCATAAAAGTTGTATTCGTCATAGAAGCCGCATTTCACAATTCGATTGGCATCATAGGTTGCAACTGACCCCGCAAAATAATTCGGCTTCCACCCGTGCGGATTTTCTGCATTACTGACACTCCAGGTACACTGGCTGGCAGAAAAACCAGATGGCAATGGGATCTGTTGTCCATTTGCTATTTTTCCTGTCAGAACAGTGCTACCTGATGCCCTTCTCCACGTACCGGATTGGCACTGGCCTCCGTGCCAATCCGGTATCTGGACAACGGCAAAAGTGAACTTCACTACCAGTACGTACAATATCGGGAAAAACACCCGAAATCTGAGCATTGGCGTACATGCGTACTGTTCGTGGACATACCTTAATGGTGCGCCTTTTGGTGGGTTTCAGCAGGTATACTCCGACCAAAACAAGGTTTGGTATGTGAATAATTATGCGTGGGGAAATTATGAGTCCGGCGGCACAATTACTGTTACATGCCTGAATCTTCCTGGTGCTGGGATTTAACCGAAGGGGCAACAATAAGCATCAACGTGTTCCTCATCAACGCCATCACCAATGCCATACATGCGTGTACCTGTCATGATAAATCCGGTCGGGCATTGAATGGGTTTGTAGTAGATAGATCCTCCACTTTTCCCGCCAATGAAGTGATTCATTGCTACAGATGATTGATACCACTTACAGGCGGAGTAGTTCACTTTATTGCCACCAGACCACCGACCGGATTGGCACGGAGGCCAGTGCCAATCCGGTGTGTGGAGGGCATTAGGTGGAAAGCTCAAGGTTACTCAACTTTCCAGCACTGGTTACTTGGGGCAATTTGACTTTTGTGCCATTGCCAGAATGGGAAATGCTGAGGATTCTCATTACTGCCAGGTAGTCGAGAGTCCATCTGGTTCACGAAAATGGTACAAATACGAGCACAAGACAGGTTGTATTGCGTCCTGTGTAACTCTCAATTAAGTTTGGTATCCAAATACTGAAAATACCCCTGAGCCACAAGAGTAGTTTTGGGCCGGATAAGAGGTGATCTGATAAGTTGCGCCAGCAGGGACAGCAAAAGAGATGAATGCTGTCTTCCCATAAGATGGGTTATTACTCGCATTTGTGCTAATCAATGCCCCTGCAACGTATCCCTGCAATCTGGATGTGTTAGCACAATCTCCCCCGGCGGAACCACCATTCCCTCCAGAGGCGTAAACAAACAGCGTACCACTTCCCGTATTGCGACCAGTAAATGATCCTCGGTGTGATCCAAGATTACTGTAACTACCGTTAGAGGAACCGGAAGTTCTCCACACACCGGATTGGCACGGTGATATTGCATTTCGAAGCAAGAATCTCTACCTTCCCCCCTTTTTTGTCTGGAGGGGATATGTTTCAGAAAATCAAAATTCGCAAAATGACAATCAGCCGGGCGCTGGACAAATACCTGAAGACAGTATCCATCCACAAAAAAGGCCATCTACAGGAGTTTTATCGCGTAAATGTGATTAAACGTCACCCTATTGCTGAACGCTATATGGATGACATTACCACTGTTGATATTGCCAATTATCGGGATCAACGGTTGGCGCAAATTAACCCACGAACGGGGCGTCAAATAACCGGAAACACCGTCCGTCTTGAACTTGCCCTGTTGTCATCATTATTCAATATCGCCCGTGTGGAATGGGGAACATGCCGCATGAATCCTGTCGAACTGGTCAGAAAACCCAAAATCAGTAGCGGGCGCGATCGTCGCCTGACTTCAGGAGAAGAACGCCGACTTTCGCGGTATTTCAAAGAAAAAAATCAGGCTCTTTACGTCATTTTTCATCTGGCGCTGGAAACAGCAATGCGACAAGGTGAAATCTTGTCATTGCGTTGGGAACACGTCGATCTGCAACATGGGGTAGCTCATCTTCCAACAACCAAAAACGGTGCTCCACGCGATGTTCCGCTATCCAGGAAAGCCCGTAATTACCTGCAAATGCTGCCGACACAGCTTAACGGTAATATTTTTTCTTATACCTCTTCGGGATTCAAAAGTGCCTGGCGAACAGCACTTCAGGAACTGAAGATAGAAAACTTGCATTTTCATGACCTCCGTCATGAGGCTATCAGCCGATTTTTCGAACTTGGTACATTGAACGTCATTGAGGTTGCCGCTATTTCAGGCCATCGCTCCCTGAACATGTTGAAACGATACACACACCTTCGGGCTTATCAACTTGTCAGTAAACTCGATGCCCGACGCAAGCAAACCAGCAAAATCGCTCCCTATTTTGTTCCCTACCCGGCAACGGTCGAGAACAGAAACGGGCAAGTCGTTGTGACTCTGAGTGATTTCGACCTGGAAACAAGCGCAGCCACAAAAGAACAGGCCATATTTCATGCCAGCGTGTTGCTGCTACGAACACTGGCACAAGCCGCCCAGCGAGGAGAACGCGTCCCTACTCCTGGCGAACTTCCTACAAACATTGATGAACGGGTAATGATTTGTCCATTAACAAATTAGAGGATTCACTTATGATAGAACAACTACAGAGTGATTTTTTATTCTGGATATTTATTTACTTCCTGATAGTAGGTTTGCTTATCAGAAACATTCATCTTACCAGAAAAATTAAATCCATCGAAAAAAACAAAATATTCCCAGCGGAGGAATATGCTGTCCTGGACATTGAACAGCATATGTCCAATAAATATATTGGGCGGCTAGTAACCCGTTTTATGAAGAGAACTAATGGTGCACCTTTGTTAATTGTGTTTCCAGAATACGATAAAGGAGACAACAATGAAGACAAAAATTCTCCACCATTCCAACTTGGAAAACTAACATCCAACATCAACAATATTAAAGAAATTTATTCCAATGATGACTTAAACTGTTTTCTGAATAATATTTCGGCACAAAAAAATTTATATACAACGCACTCTGGACCTAGCCAGGCATGGATTGAACATGCATATCCTTTGCAACAAGTAACTATTCTCTTACAAGGCACTCGTCATAGTGAAAGGGAAGATATAATCAGTCAACTTGAGATTATTCTTTCCAGACTAAAAAATGGAGAAAATACAGGTTTTGAGCATGACGATGATTTTGGATATTCATTTCAGTATGATGCCGCAGCAGTAGGAAAATCATCATTTTTCGATGAAGCGGCAGGAAGAAAATAAGAATAACGCTCTATCCATTGCACAGACAAATTAACGTTAATCTTTTATGAAAATCTTATTAACAATATTTATTTATCTGCTTACCGCTTTTCAGTCTGCAAATGCAGGTGGAATACCTTATACATTTAACCAGAAAATTCTTCAGGGGAAAGTTATTCGCGTTCTCGATGGCGACACCATAGAAATTAAAACACTACCCGCAAAAATTGTTGTGTATGAAGTTCCGATCCGAGTCCGATTGATAAACATCGATGCCCCTGAAAAGAAACAACCTTTTGGACGCTGGTCAACTAGTCAGCTTAAAACTCTGGTTGCAGGTAAACAGGTGACAGTCTCTTATTCACATAAAGACCGCTACGGACGCATTATCGGTCATGTGTTCACGACGAACGGCACGGATGCCAGCCGCTTTATGGTTCAGTCTGGCGCTGCATGGGTATATGAACGTTACAACGTGGATGAGTCATTACCGGCTCTGCAACGGGAAGCGCAGGAACAAAAACGTGGTTTGTGGGCCGATGCAAATCCGGTTCCACCGTGGGAATGGCGTATCAGAAATTAAGGGGGCAAGAAAATGCATTCTTCTTTTGGTTTGCCATGATTCTGTCTTTTTATCTTTGTGCAATATTAAAGGCTTCTTTTTAACAGGGGGCGGCATGTATGTAATTAATCAACAGACAAGGGACAATAATATTCTTACGTTGCATGATGTTTTTAAAATCTATCAAAATACAGGGGGGCTTCGTCTTGTAAAAACAGAGGAGAATGAAAAGTACATCTCCATTATCATTTGTGGCGTTTTTCGTATTAGAAAAAACAAAAAGAATAACAAAATCACTTTGTGGGGATACAAGCTAAGAGATAAGCACACTGGGGTATGGACCAGAAGAAATTCATTTCCTGGTAAGATTTTTTTATTCTGGTCTAAAAAATCTGCATACGACATGGACGACTGGTTAAAATATGCGATTAGCTACATCATCAAATCATTGATTGAGGCTGGATATTCAATTGAAGACAAACTCTATTTGTTACGCATTGGAGAGGAAGAGGAAAACAGTGAGAGTCGTTATATTTCCACACTATATCCATCCAATGTATATTACTCATATGAGTATGGAATACATGACATTGTTCATTGCCTTGGTAAAATAGCATCGTTCAACTACCCCTATAATACACGATATATCAGCAGACATATTTTACTCGCAGAGATAAAAAACAAAATTTATCAGAGAGCATTAAAAATTATAGGGGTGGATAATGAATTTAATGCTTCAAAAGCATTGAGTAAAGCTATATGGATAATGGTAGATAAAAAGATATTTGCACAATATGCCAGAGCTTCACATTGTTCGATAGCTTACAATTCAATTCGTCAGGCATTATTTGAGGACTATCTGGATTTTTCAAAGCGAATCCATATTGTGAATGATATGGATTTTTTCGGATTGTGGCCTATGGTTGGTCGTCTAAGACAACAACATAAAAATGGTCAGTTTATACTATCTGGAAAGACAAAAGAGTTATATGAAAAAATCAGTTTTCCCTGCAAACTTAGTTATGGTGAGTTCAGAAGTTTACGACATGTTAGTTTGTCATTAGTATATGCTTTAAATGATAAACATGATAATGCATCATTCAGATTTACAGTCAGATTATTACGCCATCCACTTATCAAGAACTATCCTGTGAGAGCAATTTACTGGATTATCGATTATATTAGCATTCGAGCTTACTCAGAAAAAGAAAATGATATTTATCGTATATGCTCAAAATGGCTAGAATATCATCGTGATTTATTTAAAAACATTGGCTTTTATGACCGTAATACTGAATCCAGGCAAACATCACGCTGGGAAATGGAAACGAATCAGTTGTGTCATGCAATTGACTGGTTGTTAGCAGAAGAACGGTTAATTCATAAAAACCAGGAGTGGCCTTCTTTCTGGAGACTATCTGATGAATGGACGCGACAAGTGAAGAATAACGTTATTCCCGTAATCCCAAAATGGAAAGGAACTGGGATAAACTGGCAGAAAGTTGATAACGGTGTAAATGAATTAATTACATTTGATGCTCTGTGTCAGGAAGGTCAGGAGATGGAACATTGCGTTGCCAGTTATGCAGACTGGTGTGCATCTGGAGAATATATTGCAATTTCAGTCCTGATGGATAATGAAAGAGCCACTCTTGGACTTTCACGAAAAGAACATGATTTAACCTATCAGTTTGACCAGATGAGAGGTATTCGTAATCAGGCTGTTTCCAGAAACATGCTAATTAAAGGCAGGCATATTTTAAAAATAATCAACTCATCACTAAAAAGATAATGAGTCATCGCATCTCATTACAGCACCGATGACTGGGTGTTTATTCTTTCTGAATACAAAAACTGACTGAAAGATAAGGAAAGAAAGTTTTCTTACCTGTTTGTCTTACGCAATGGTGAACTGGTTCACCATGAGGTCAACAAATCAGAGCTTCTTTGAGAGGTTTAACATGCAATATGCATTGCTTGATGGATTTGAACGAAAGTTTTTGCTGGATGCTCTTGAATTCGGTGTTCTGAAGGACTGGAAAGAAAATCCGGTAAAAGAACTTCCTGATATTGATGAATCTGCTCACCCCTTCCATGTCTGTTATGGTGGATATTTATTAAATCCTGGTGTTTCAGATTCAGATATTAGCAGAAAAATAAAAGACCAGACAGGATTCTGGCTGGCAGCTATTGATGATACCCGCATGGATTGTCATTCAATAGCTTATTATGATATTCACACACTCCCTCTGATTTCGTGTGGTCATCAAAAGATAGTTCCTTTTGCCGCGTTAATAAAAGCTGATGAATGCATCATTTCAAAAATTTCTTCGTATTCTGGTTTTGCCGTAACAGCCTTTTTGAGAATTAAAGACCAGGATATTGCAACTAATATACTTAACCGTGAGGGGATTTTTGCTTTTAATGGCTGTGAACGCAGATTCAGACATCCAGTAAGTGAAGATAACTGGCAACAGGCAGTATCAGAAGAACGTGCTATCCGTTGTGCCAAAAGATTAATTCAATGTAAAGGATAACAAAATGAAACTTTTTATCGCAGAAAAACCCGCAGTAGCGAATGATATTGTTAAGGCGCTTGGTGGCAATTTTACCCGTCATGATGGCTGGTTTGAAAGTGATAATACTATTGTGACTAACTGTTTTGGTCATATTATCGAATCACAGCCCCCCGAAAACTATAATCCTGAATACAAAGAGTGGAAGATTGAAACACTCCCTTTGCGTCTTTATCCCGTAAAATACCAGCCAGTAGAAAGCGCCGCAAAACAAGTTAAAACGATTATTGAGCTTATCAGGCGTGCCGATGTGACCGAAATTATTCATGCTGGCGATCCAGATGACGAAGGACAGCTACTTGTCGATGAGGTCCTGGAATATGCAGGCAACACAAAACCCGTTAAGCGCGTTCTGATCAACGACAACACCCTTCCGGCAGTGAAAAAGGCACTGGCAAATCCCAAAAATAACCGTGACTTCAGAGGACTCTATCTCAAGGCTCTGGCGCGTTCTGTAGCCGACGCGATATACGGTTTATCCATGACGCGTGCTTATACGATCCCGGCACGGGCTAAAGGCTATAAAGGGACACTTTCGGTCGGGCGTGTTCAGACGCCTATTCTTGGCCTGATAGTAAATCGCACCCGTGCCAACAAGAATCATAAATCCAGTTTCTACTACACCATGACCGGGCATTTTCAACGCGGCGTTGATGTTATCAGGGCGAACTGGAAACCTGGTGAGTTCGCACCACTGACAGACCGTAAATTACTTGATAAGGCGTGGGCGAATGGAGCAGCGGCTTCCCTTGCAGGAAAACCAGCGACAGTTGAAGCAGCAGCAACAGACGATAAAAAAACGGCTGCGCCATTGCCCTTTAACCTGGTCCGGCTTCAGCAGTACATGAACAAGAAGTTCAAAATGACGGCACAACAAACGCTGGATATCACACAGCAGCTACGTGAAAAATACAAAGCAATTACTTACAACCGTTCAGATTGCTCATATCTTTCTGATGAACAATTCAGCGAAGCACCACAGGTTCTCGATGCCCTGAAGTCAGTATTCGATCAGCCACTGGACGTTGATTCGACACGTAAAAGCAAGGCGTTTAACAGTGCGAAAGTGACTGCGCATACGGCGATAATCCCGACCGTTAACGTACCGGATGTAAACGCGCTGAGCAGTGACGAGCGCAATGTTTACCTGGCAATCGCACAACACTATCTTGTTCAGTTCATGCCTGAAAAAACATACCAGGAAGTATCCGTTGCCATTCAGTGTGGTGATGAGTCGTTTTATGCCCGTGCCAGGAAAACAACAGACAGCGGATTTGAAGCGTTTCTTGGTGAGGAAAATACCGGGGATGAGGAATCAGAAGCCGAAAATGATGATTCCGCTTTTGATCTGCTCTGTAAAATTCGCACAGGAGAAACAGTGACGACAAAAGAAGTGGTTGTGAATGAGAAGAAAACAACGCCACCGCCATTATTCACCGAAGCCACTTTACTTGCCGCGCTTGTTCGTGTCGCAGATTTTGTCACTGATCCAGTGATTAAAAAGTTACTGAAGGATAAAGATCGGGATAAAAAAGACGAACATGGCGGTATTGGTACGCCAGCTACGCGGGCTTCCATATTGGAAACACTGAAAAAACGGAACTATATCACCCTGGAAAAAGGAAAACTTATTCCGACAGATACCGGGTATGCGCTTATTGATGCTCTGCCGGATATAGCTGTTAATCCAGATATGACGGCATTATGGGCGGAAAAACAGACACTCATTGAAAACGGAGAAATGACCATCGAACAGTTCGTTGACGAACTGTACAATGATCTGATACCGATGATCAGTAATGCGAACAGTGCTGAAATAAAAGTTTCCCCCAGCGCGCCGTCTGGTCAGTCACAACGCCTGTCCTCTCCTTGTCCTTCCTGTGGTAAACAGATTGTTATCAGGCCAAAAAGCTATTCCTGTACAGGATGTGAATTTAAGATATGGAAAGATTTCTGCGGCAAATCATTAACCGATAAACAAATTGAAACGTTAATAACAAAAGGAGTTACAAGTGAATTGAAAGGTTTCATTAGTCAAAAAACAAACAAAGAATTTTCAGCAAAAGTAAAACTGGTTGACAAAGCAACCGGGAAACTGGGATTTGAGTTTACACAAAAAAGTAAGAAATAAATCCAGCAGTAGAAATCAAACATCGTTGTAGCTACTATAGGACAAGGATGTTCTTCAGGAATTGTACAATGAAAACAAAACAAGACTGGCTCTTTCAGTTAAGACGTTGCTCAACACTCGACACACTTGAAAAGATTATTGAAAAAAACCAAAACAGCCTCCCTCCTTCTGAGCTTGAGTCGTTTAATGCCGCCGCCGATCACAGGCTTGCAGAACTCACAATGAATAAACTCTACGATAAAATCCCCCCATCCGTCTGGAAATATGTATATTAGTTCTCATCTATTAATATTAGATTTTTGATCGACACAAACATCAGCAATCCCTATACACCTTTCATAGAATGAATTGAACCCTGTATATAGCCTGTCTGAAATGGATATCTGGCAGGCTATCTTAATAGTGTTATAGGTGATGTGAATGTTTTTCCACATGATCACTCTTTTTCTGTTCTTATCACTATTGATACTCCTGATAAGGATATTCTCCGCCAGACTAATAATTCCGGCTGTGGGCGTGTTTCTGCCAGTATCATCACTCTGGATGGGATTTCATATGCTCACAGAAAATGAATCCTGGACAGTTTTGTTGGTTCTTATACTTATAGACTGGATTAAATCATGAAAGAATACGAAAAAGCGGCTTTAATATATTCCTTAAAGGAAAGCAATACATTAGTTCTTCGGATTATACTCATCTCTATTTTAGTTGTCGGGGTGATTTCAGGCGCGGTATACTTATATAACTTAGCGATCTCGTTGTTTGATTCAAACCCGACGTCTGTGCAATTCACCGTTTGCGGAGTAGGCTGTTTTATTGCTCTATTACTTCAATGGATATCTAATGTTGATGCAAATTACAGAGAAAGAATTGGGGAGCAACCAAGTACAATAAAAAACATTGTACAATATTTATTTGCAGCCATTATTATCATTAGTTTCATTACAATGGCATTAACAGCCTCATTAGTCTTAAAAGACTCGTCCAACATATGGCTCAACATTACTTTTATTGCATTATTACTGTCCATTTTTGTAGCTGTTATTTCTGTTTGGGGTTGATTTTTTTTCCTTGAATTGTTCACCCTTCTTAAAAAACACCCACGCAAGCCCTGCCGACATCGCCCACGCAAGCATCATCGACACCACCGTATGGCTCAAAAAATGATCGCCAATAATCATCTTATAGCAGCCCATCGCCCAGCCCAATGCCATCACCACGATGATGATCGCACCACGACGGCGGCGCAAACTTGGCGCAAACGCAAAGGCAAACAGCGCAAATCCGCTACTGGCATGCGCCGCAGGAAAGCACTTATCAGGAATGGTGTTACGCATACTATCAAGCATCGGCAAATACGGCAGCGTACCATCAAAAATCGTCAAATGCACAGGGCAGACCACATGAGTATATGCCTTCAATGACGCGACAACTGTCGGCACTAGGATCAAAGTCAGCACCAGATACGCAAGCTCACGCACGCGAAATTTTGTCACTGGGACAAGCCACTTGGCAGTGATAGCATTGCCCTTTTTCTCATGATAAGCACGGCAAATGGTCGCAACCAGCAAGTAGATCAGCATCGCCATCAGCAGCTTTTTTAGTCCAGAATACAGTAGCAAATCTGGCAAAAAAGCTTGCTTGGCAACCATCCAATGCCCCATACCCAGATAAAACCAATCAGCGACCATCAGATCAATCTGACTGTGCTCAAGGGTCAGCGTGGCAACGATCGCCATGACAAGAGCGATACTCATCTCAGCAAGTAGGCGTTTATTTGATAAATACGGCATAACAAACCCCACCCCACCGCCCATAATACGAATGGAGTGTGCGGTGGGTTTGGAAAAAATACAGGGAGAAATCAGCGGATGAATGCGGTGCGGTCTTTGACTTTGTCCGCGGTGACATCAAACAGCTTTAATAATGTCGGCGTGATCGCGTCATGGGTCAGGACGGTATCGGTTGCCATTGGCGTGATGCCAGTTTGCTTATCCGTCCAGAAAAATGCAGGCACACTGCGCTGTTCTTTTGGTGCAAAGGCATTTGGCATACCATGTAGATAGACACCGTTCTCACCCAGACTTTCGCCATGATCGCTGACATACAGCATTGAGACATCATAGGCATTGCTGTGCGTCTGCAGCCACTGGATACTTTGAGCGATGAAATCATCGGTGGCAAGCAAGGCATTGTCATAAGCATTGATCAAGGACTGATGTTCGCACTTGGCAAGCTCATTACCTTCACACACTGGCGTGAATTTGGCAAACTTTTCATCATATCGCTTAAAATACGCAGGCCCGTGATTGCCCATTTGGTGCAGCATGATCAGCATATCTTTGCCGTTATTGGCAGCGACAAAGTCATCTAAGCCAACGAGCATACCGACATCGCGGCATTCGTTATAAGGATTGGTGTTGCAGATGGCGTTGTTGGTCGCGGATTTATAATCGGCAAATTGCGCTTTTGGCAGCTTATCCATCACGCCTTTTGAGTCCGAATTATTATCACGCCACAAGATACTTACGCCCAAGCGATCCAGCGTATCCAGCACATTTTCTTGGTATTTGGCGGTATCGACATCATACTCATCCGCGCCCAGATAGCTGAACATACACGGCACAGAATACGCCGTCGATGTGCCGCACGATGTGACATTGCTAAAATTGGTCACGCCATCGATCTTGGCAAGCTGTGGGAAAGTATCGCGCTCATAGCCATTGAAGCTGACATGATCGGCGCGTGCCGTCTCACCGACGACGAACACCACTAGGCGTGGCTTACGCATATCAGGCTTGGTTGCTTGTACCGCGTCTTTGGCGTGATAAATGGTATCTTTTGGCGCACTGGCTTTTTTATACTCAATACTGGCAAGCTTACCCACCGAGTAGATTGGCATGATCGGATTGACATAGCTACGCAGCGGCTTATGCACGCGAAAGAAACTGGCATAATGACTGCTGAACGCCACCACAGGCAGTAAAATCAGCGCAAGACTTGCCACGATCAAGCCCAATCGGCGCATCAAACCCTTGCCCCAAGTCGGATAATCCACCTTAACAAAAGCCACAAGCAAACTTGGTAGCACACCCAAACCAATGATACGCATGATAAACGCTGCGTTTAATAGATCCTTGGTCTCGGCTTGGTCGGTCTGTAGGGCATTTTGGAGCATGGTCGTATCATAGACCGTGCCATAAGTGTCAGTAAAATAACTGGTCACCGCGCCCATGATTAATAGCAAAATCAACACAGGCTTTAGCACATAGCGATACGATGATAACAGCGTGGTGATCAGTAGCATCGCGCCAAAGAGCACGACAGCGATCGTCAGCACAAAGCCGAGATTGTCCGCGATGGGATAGGTTTGGCTGATTTTATCAAAAAAGGTAAGATTGGCGGTCGCGGTCAAGAAAACGGCAACACTCGCCACAAGAACAAACGGACTGACCGAGCGTCGGTACCACACAGAAGTATGCTGCATCATGAGAAACTACTCAAAAAATAAACGGTGGGATAATTGCGGCAATTTTACTGCAATTTTTTAAGAAATCCAGTACAATTTATCTGATATAAAAAATTATGCGATACAGAAATATTTCAGAAATTTTATTAGGCAATCATTGCGCAATCCCATACTGAATATACACTTGAGAGTATTTATAATTTGTATCTTAAAAAGCCCGAAAACCGGGCTTTTTTCTTAATTAGTGCATGTCCTGTGAATTGTCACGCTGTTGCTGCAATTCCAGATGTTCTTCTCTGGCCTGGACAAATTGTTTTCCAAGAGCATCTTCTGCCATTTCACGAGTGAATCCGTGATTAAGCAAATCGGATTCGGCCTTCTCCCTTTCGAACTTCAGTCCTTCCCCTCTGAACTTGTCCTCAAAGCGATCAATTGCCTCAAGAATCTTGCCGTCTTCCGGCGTGCAATCCCGTCCCTGTGCTTTCTCAATTTCATGACGCTCCACGCGTTCAGCATTTTTCATTACAGCGTCAATCCCCTGAGAAATATGTTCAGACTCGACGCGATAAATGACAGTATCGCGCTTATTGAGATCATGTAGCTCGCATTCAACCCGGCCCCACTCAATAGCATCCTTGAGAGAGCTGAAATCTTTTATTTCAGCATTCAGGCCTTCATGTGTTGAGAAATAGACATAATCCTTCTGTTGTTCCAGTTTATTCACATTTTCAATAGCCCTTGTACTGAAATGGATACCTGTAATTACCGGAACACGAGCCGATGTTTGGTCCCCCGTTAAAACTTCAGAAGGTGTTTTTCCAGTGATCGCGGCAAATTGCTGCTCCGTAACATCCACTCTGGCAACTGCATCACCACGCTCTAAGCCATGCTTACCAGCGACCGCAAGGTGATAAAGACCACCTTCCCCCCTGGTAATTTCCGCCTCCACAACGATATCCCCATTGCAGGAACTGAACTGAGAACGGTCTTTAACCAGGAAGTTTTCAAGCCCGGAGATCATATGCTCGTTAGCTGAAATACTGGCGAGTATCTCTTCTGGTGATTCTCTGGACGAATCCCCCGCCTGTTCCATCACTGCCATATTAGCGTCATTAACAGCGTCCTTAATTCCTTTAAAGGCGATTTCTTCTCTTGTTACAGGTGTGATTAAGATATCATCCTGGTTAAGCCCGTGCTCCTGAAGCATCTTATTTTTATATTCAGATGCGTCGTGCAATGACTCAAAAGTCTTAATATCTTCACTAAACTCATCCTTCGAAAAAGAAACCGCATACACTGGAGTACGGTATTCTTCATATGAATTGGCAATTATTTCAAATGGCCTATCAAACGTTACTAATGCCCCCTCTGGATAAGAGGATAATTCATCGGTTGAGACAGTTTTAGACATAAGCACAACAGTATCAAAACCATCACCATTTAAATAATTGCTTTCATATTTTTCTATTGCAGAAGATTTGCTTTCCTCATAACACTGAATAGCCGCATCTTTAGAATGAAAGACGATACCTTCATTCAAATCATGGAAGCGACTAAAGTTTATACAATAAATTTCCTGTTTATTATGCACCTGCGCAGTAGCCTGATCGTGTTGAGTAGTAAGCTGCTCCTGAATCAGAGCCTGTGTTCTGTCAATACCTAACTCATTCACAATTTTGCAAAATTCTTTTGCGTCGTTTTCATTATCAAAACTGGCAACGTCAAAAATATCATCGCTGTCTCCAGGTACATGTCCCAGCACTTCCCAAATCTCATTTTCATCGCTATCCAGAGATTTCAAATAGCCAAATTCACCATTTGTGCCTTTACTAAGCATCTGTGAATCCAGGGTGTTTGCCCTGGTAATAACACCAGGATCATATGAAGATGTGGCCTGCGCTGCGACCTGTGCTTGCTCTGTGGCCTGTGCCTGCTCTGTGGCCTGTGCCTGTTCGGTAGCCTGTTCCTGTTCGGTAGCCTGTTCCTGTTCGGTGACCTGTTCCTGTTCGGTGGCCTGTTCCTGCTCTGTAGCCTGTGCCTGCTCTGTAGCCTGTGCCTGTTCTGTAGCCTGTGCCTGCTCTGTAGCCTGTGCCTGCTCTGTAGCCTGTGCCTGTTCTGTAGCCTGTGCCTGCTCTGTAGCCTGTGCCTGCTCTGTAGCCTGTTCCTGTTCGGTGGCCTGTTCCTTCAATGCATCACCTTTCTCTATTCTGGATTCGGACTCCTGGCTATTTTCCTGTGTTTCCACCTGCTCAAACTTATTACCCTGAAGTTCTGCTTTTAATTCCAGCATCATCTGTTGATACTGCTCCGGGCGTAAAATAATCTTCATGTCCTGCTCTGCGGCAACTTCAGCGCACATTTTTTTGAAATCTTCAGAGCCGGTAAGTTTGAGTACACCACCAAACTTTTCCCTGGAATACTCAAGCATTATTCCGATCTCTTCTTTTGAAGGATTTTTACCCGCAACGACAAAGTTCCCTTTGTCGGTAAAGACAGGCTTTTCCGATTCCTGATCGCGATAAACAATCCTGGAATCCTGCTTATCCATCACAAGATCTTTTAGTTTGGAGTTAACCTTTTTCGCCTCTTCTAAGCGGCGCTGGGAATCCACCGCTTTCTGAAGCGAAAGTTCGGGTTCGTCAGCAGAAATGGCGTTGATTTCATCGAAGTTGAGATAGCTTTTGAGACGTTCAAGGGCTTTCATTTCATCTTTATCCTTATGCCAGTCAGCATGATATTGACGAATTATGTGTCGCCCCTCTGTGTCGAGTTCAGAAAGACGCTCAAGTGTGGTTAGTTTTTTGTAAACAATCACACCCACGGCAATATCACGCTGTTCACGTGGTATTAACTTCAACTCGCGTCTCATCTCTCGCAGATCATTATACAGCTTGCCACGCTCAAACCTGATAGTATTTCGTAATGTTTTTTCCGATAAATTCAGTGAGTTAAGACGCTCACGGGCTTCATGATGCGTAAGGCGTCTGTAGGTTGGATAGCGCGTATATGGCGTGTTTTCTAACTGCTGTGAATAAACTTCAAGCAGAAAGGATTTCGCATCTTTCCAGGCAAGATTAATATGCTTTGTCAGAAAATCAGATGCGTTCATATTACGATTCCCCACAGAAAACCGGGGGGAACCGTCCTTTGCTGTTCTGATTTTATGCTGCGCTGGAATAATATTAAAACGCTCGGCGGCAGAAGACAGAAACCTGACAGGATCAATATTTCTGCGAATTTCTGCCATCGTTGCAATTTCGTTTTTCTCTGCCGCCTCATTCAGAGTCTGAAACATCGTTTCACACAAAAAAGAAGAGCGTTCAAGACTTTTTATTCCTGACTCTGTGAATTGTCTATCATAATCCCGTCGCACATCCTGACCAGGATGTTCTCTTTGCGATAATTGCTCTGCCAGATCACGCTGCGAAATATCTGACAATACACTGACAGAGTCGGGTCTTGTGAATCCATTGATTCCGTAAACCATACCGCGTTGGGGCATACGTGACAATCCGACTGTTGCTTCAGATTGACGGATTCTGGCAAACTTTTTAGGACACGACTTGTAACCTCCCGCTCGTCCTGACGTTTGCTGAGAATTTCTTTCGTTAAGTTTTTCTCTTGAGTCATATTCTTTTATCCTCTCTTGCAGGAAATCAATTTGTTGTGAAGGGCTTAATGTCTTGTAAAGTTCCCTTGTTTTCTCCGCCTGGTTAAAAATATGCTTAATCTCTTGGCTTGTTTTATTTAACCAGGTATTAAGTCTCTTTTCTATCTCTTTGTGTGTTGGTTTCTCAAGTGTTAATGTCCTTGTCTCAATGTAATTCTGACGAAAAAGAGGACTTTTTAAGTTTATGTATTTTTTATCTCCAGGCAATTTTACAGCCAGATACTCATTGGTTTTACCAGCATTTCTTATACGAAGTTCACCATACTCTGCAACAATATCTTTGAATACAGAGTAATTTTCAATTTTCTCGTTCTCTATACGCGAAAGCAACTCACCTTTCAATTCAGAGTGATGCTCTTTGTAAAGATCCCCCTTAACTCTACTTATAATTTTTCCGTAATCCGCATCTTTACGCGGATAGTCTTTAGGGCTATCAAGATTATATTTATTATTAATAAATTCCTGTATAGCATCAAGCTGTTCAATTGTATGCCCTTTGGTAACATCTCCCACTGGATTCAGGAACTTTTCAGTAATCAAATTTACTTTAGGAATTACAATATGAATATGTGGTTTTCTTTCAACAAGTTCACCAGTGCTATTATCCTGGATATGACGAATTTTAGGCAAATGAGCTTCCGCATAAAAAGAGTATTCATCAGGATGATAAGCATTCATCAATAATTTTTTATAATCATCAACAACAGCCTTTAACACTTCATTCGACACATGACTTTCATGAAAAGACAGAGTAATGTGCAAATAACGTTCCTGACTTTTGTTTTCAATAGAATCAATAATCTTATCTGTAGTCTGTAAATCACCATCAAGAACAACACGATGATCAAGTTCATCACGCGTGTACTGGCGTTCTGCTTTGCGACCATTTATCAGATAATCAACGATACCATCATTACCACCACCGTATCTGACAATCATTTAGCTATCTCCTGAAGGCGATCACGAATACCGATTAGTCCATTTAAAACCTTTTTATAAAGCGATTCTGATATAATACCTTTTAAATGATCTGAATTTAATCGGTGCGCTATTTGATTTATGTTGTTTCCTGCCCAACTCAACTGAGAAAGACAACGTTTGTATTCTGGTATGTTACGTTTATCAGATGCATATGTGTTTATTTTACCAATAGTAAGCAGCCTGAAAAATTCAGACTTACTAATATTAAGCTCTTTTATAGCCCTATCGAACGGAGCATATTCTTCTTCGGTAAGTCTGAATGTTACATGAACGTTTTTGTTGGTTTTTTTCTTCATATGTCCTCAAGGTTCGTAGAACCGCATAAGAACGGCTGCATCGTTCGGGGTTTCAAAGGGGCGTCCCCCTTTGGCACACGATTGTAACATGACCGGAACGGTCTTGTGTACAATCGGTATCGTGCCTGTGTTTTAGAAGAACAAAAAAATGCCGTGCATACAGCCCACACAATGACTCACATAATCACCCACAACTCAAAACACACAGCCCACACAATCGCCCACACTTTAACCCACAAAAAAGACCACAACCCCATTGACAACCCACAAAACAACCCACATAATCACCCACACAAACGGCGAGCAAATTGCTTTAAATAAGGTATTATGCCAATGTAGGAGGTAGAGAGAGAGAGGAAATGTAACAAATGAAAAAGATCGAGAGTTTATTAACTCCAATATGCGAGGCTATAAACGAAACAAAATCGAAATCAAAACAGGCTGTCTTCAATATGTATTTGCAAAATATACTTGAAGCAAAGAAATATTATACATGGGAGCAAATAGCTGATTACATAAACAACAACACCAAGACAGAACTAGCCCAAAAGACTTATATAAATATGACAGAGAGGGCTAAAAAAAGACAAAAATGCACTGAACCAAAAGAACAGGCAAAAACCATAGATGTAATTGATCAGAATGAAGCTAAAGGCGATGAACCGAGAGGGGGGGTAAAAGGTTTTTTTTCAAACATTAGTGAGAACAAAAAAGAAATAGAGCACGATCCAAGTGCTACGAATGAAAAATTCATAAATAAATATCTTTAAGTAAAGGAGCATTATAAATGAAAAACTCAATCAATTTCATCCTTCAGGGTAAAGGTGGTGTTGGAAAATCATTCGCGACCGCAATACTGGCACAATACTTTATTGATGAAAATCACATGGATAATATCGTAGTCGGTGACACAGACCCGGTTAATACAACTACGGTTAAAGTAAAAAGATTAAATGCAGATTTGATACAAATCACTGAAAACAGCAAAGTAATACAATCCAAATTTGATCCAATGTTCGAATCAATGCTGACCAATAGTCAGAATACTTTTGTTATTGACAATGGCGCATCTACATTTTTACCGTTAATTCAGTATTTCAATGATAACTGTGTTATGGACATGTTTGAAGATGTAGAACAAGACGTTTATATCCATACTGTTATCGTTGGTGGACAAGCTCTTGCGGATACCTTGCAGGGATTTGAAGAACTGAAAGAACTGGTTAAAGGAAGTAAGGTAAAACTTATTGTCTGGATAAATGAATTTCAGGGTATTCCAGCACTTGAAAATATCCCATTAATAGAAACTAAATTCATTGAAAAAAACAAGGATGTAATCGCTGGCGTTGTGGTTATTCAGGACAGAAAAAGTGATGCCTTTGCCTCTGACATCAAAGAGCTAACAGAAAAATCACTAACACTGAAAGAAGCTCTTGAGTCCGACCATTTTGGATTAATGGCTAAATCACGATTAAAACGAGTCTTCAATGACATTTACAAACAATTAGATAGCATCTATGACGATGAACACGGTGAATAATATGAGTACAGTTAATCAGCCAGAATTAAAACAGCCTGAAAAGGCTGTTTCCAGTGAAGATATTGATAATTTTATTGTTGATGTATTCAAGGAGACAGGGCATAAAATATCAAAAGATGATCCAGTTATTTCATTAATTTTTCTGAACCAAAAGATACAGGAAAAATTCAGCAATGAATTACAAGCTAACTTCACTGCCTTGTCTGAGGGCTTCAGACAGGTCGTTTCATCTGTAGAAAATGACTATATTCAAAGATTCAAGAATATTGTTGAGACGTGCGGCGATCTGGATAATGAAATAAAAGAAAAAGTAGAAGAGGGAAAAAACGATCTAAAAGAAACAAGTGTTGAGGTAAAAGAAAAATTAACAGATGATATTATTGAACTCATATCTGGAATTAAACGCAACCAGGAAAAAAACAACAAATTATATGAAGAAAAGTTGAAGTCATTATCTAAGGCTGTAAAACCCTTCAGTACAAGAACAGCCATTGCAATTTGTGCCCTGTGCACATTATGCCTGTCTGCGGCATTTTCTGGCGCAACCTGGTATGTTGCACAACATGAAAAAGAGGCAAGTCTGCGCTTCTATGCAAGAGCCTTTCTTGATATGAAAAAAATAACTGAAGAGAGCATGAGAAAATTACCAAAATCAGACCAGCAAAATATAAAACTCAAACTAGACGAAATTGATTCAAGAAAACCATAAATATGAAAAGGAGTCCCTAATGACCACTTTTACCGACGAGGACAAAGAACTAATTAAAGAAATCAGAGAGCGAATTGGCAGCCTGGACGTGCGAGACAATATTGAGCGTCGGGCTTATGAAATTACTCTGGCATCGCTGGAAGCAGATCCAGTTATGTTCTGTATATCAGGACAAAATGTAGATTCAGAAGAACATGTATCAACCAGCAAAGCGGTTGTTGATGCCTGGGTTGAAGAATGGAATCAGGTTGACGGAAGTCCTGGCGAACCACTGTACAAAACTATGCCACTCTACTGTCACGCTGCCTTGCCAGCGTCGGTAGTGCCTGAAGGACTGGTTAAAGCGGTGCGTTTTTATGAGCAGGTAAAAAATGAGAATCCGCCAGTTGGGACTGGTGCGTGGAAAGACGCTGTTGACTGGGTACTCGAAGAGGCTTGTCAGGCTGTAAATACATGCATCAAAGGATGAACGATATGGCAACCAACAATCGTAAAGCAAAGATGCTAATTTCCCGTGTATACAGACTTTGCTACCCCAGCCAGTGGTTGAGAGTTAGCAATCGCCGTGTGGTGTTGTTCTCATTTTCTGGAATAGCCAGAGAGGGAGTCAAAGATAAGCGTAGCGCGGTGCAAAACCGCTGGAAAAACCACTGTTATCTGCGCACTAAAGGAGAGTGAGATGGCGTTAACACACCGCGAACTCTGTCAGATTGCGTACAAGTTCCTTAAGCGCAACGGGTTCAAGGTTTGCTTTCATGACCGCTTTATAGCTGTAACCAGTACCGGAGAACAGCCAGATGCTATGGGATTCAGAAATTCAGCATCATGCTTGATAGAGGCGAAGTGTTCTCGTGCTGACTTGTTGGCAGATAGAAAAAAGCGTTTCCGTAAAAATCCGTCTCTTGGAATGGGCGACTGGCGATTCTTTATTAGTGAGCCGGGAATTATTTCAGTTGAGGATTTACCTCCCGGCTGGGGATTACTTCACGTTGTTAACGGAAGAGTACGGAAAGTACATGGATGGCCCAAGGGGAATTGCTGTTGGGGTAATCCTGACGATAAGCCATTTACTGGGAATAAGCAGGTTGAATGCGATTACATGTTATCTGCATTAAGGCGCATGGAGCTAAGAGGACACCTTAATGAAATATATGACGGTGTAATTGTTAATAAGAAAGAAGGAAACGCGGCATGACAACTTTAACCGACAAAGAAATGATTAAAGAAATCAAAGAGCGCATAGGCAGCCTGGACGTGCGAGACAATATTGAGCGCCGGGCTTATGAAATTGCTCTGGCATCGCTGGAAGCAGAAGCGCCAAATTTGCCTGGTGGTTTCACAATTGAAGAAGCAAAAGAATTACACGAAAATCTGGTAAAAAGTCACGTAAGCAAGGCTTTAAGTGGCGAAAAAATGAAAAAAGAAAATCGTGATGCCGATTTGCGCTGGATTCATGGCGTAATAGTTCAGGCCGCGTGGTTTGTGAAAGCATCACTAGGGCAGAATGCATAGTGCGTACCTGCTTTTCTCCTGGCAACGGTGGATCTTCCGCTTCCTCGTCACTCGCTCGCTATGCTCGGTCGCTGGACTGCGGCGAGCGGTTAGCTATCAAAAAAAATCCCCGCACAACGCGGGGATAGTTTTATTTATATGCAAGTTCATGACGTGCCGCCTGAGCCAGAAAATGGCTACGATCTTTGTATACGCCACCACTTTCTCTCACATATCCATCAATACGACGAATCAATACATCAGGCAATGAAATATTAATACGTTGTTGTTTGCCCTCAATTTCTGACAAATCAACATCAATTACAAACCAGCTATCACAGTGGTTATAATTTGGGTTGGCGGAATAAGTCAAACACCCTTCATCATGAATATCATCAACAGAATGAGCACCGCTTATTACCATCTCTTCCACGATTGCCAATATCGCTTCACGCGCCATTGCGGGTATTTCTGCCTGAGAATCAGCAGCAGAAACACATCCAAAATCAAAGCAATCAAAAACCGGAACAGTGATACCGTATGCTGTATGATCATCTTTCGGTGTTTCGACACCAACAGAAAAGAACATGGCTACCTCCAAAGTCGGCGGGGATTAAATCCCCGCCATTTTTTTGATCGATCTGACAGTACCTAGCGGCAAGTCCTTTTTAGGATGAGGAACAGGAAAAGTTTTTCCTGTTATTGGCGACCACCATATCTGGTGACTGCTTGCCTTATGCCGTTTCAACTCGCAACCAGCAGCTATCAGTTCTTTCAACAGGTCAGCAGATTTCATATGTCCTCCCTAACCTGAAAACAATTATACACACGCATACACACAAAAGCAAATTATTTCATTCGCATGACTTCTGAACCACACTGTAAAGACAGATAGATCTTTACAGTGTAAATCATTTATCCAGTTTTATCGCTATGCATGTGATACATAGAAAATCATATAGTGTTTTACTATATGATACCTGATTGACACTTTTAACTGCACATCTCATCATTTACATCGTAAAGACAAACATAGATTTACAATGTAAAGCTATGTAATTAAACACTCCGTCTCCCAAATAAGGAAAGAAAATGACTCAACTAATCCCAGAAAAGATACTGGAAATCATAGATGATCATGATCGCGCACAAAAAAAACAACGCAACAAAAACCTCTTAATTTATTTATGTCTCTGCTTAGCAATTATTGGAGTGGTCGCGTATTCCTTTATATCAAAGTTTCGTCTTGATGGTGTAGCCGTCCTTACAGTGCTTTTGGGCGTGTCCGCAATCGCATTTTTTCTACATTATGTGGAATCAGGGAAAGGCCAGATTCTTAGTAGTGACCGCATATTGTCCATACTCGATAAAACCAAAGATTACCCTGCAATTCGACGTAAAGTTGTTAATCGCTTGCTCTCCGGTTCAAAACTCACGGGTAAAGATGAAGAGTACATATTCAGTGAATTGAAAAAGGCTGAACAAAGCAACGAACGTGAAAAGAGATTGCAAGCAATTAAAGAGTATGCATCGTAATACACCGTAAAGCATTGTTTGTAAATACAACACACTACACCGTAATACCAAGAAACATCAACGCCTGCGAGCAACAAAAAGGGGCGATTAAGCCCCTGCGCGATGATGACTGACTTCTTTTTCCAGTGCCTTATTGACAAAGGCATTCAGCGACAAATCTTCTTCCATCGCCATTTCAGCGACCCGACGATGCAGCTCTGGATCAAGCCTGACGTTAAACACACCTTTAAAGGGCGTGTCAGGCTCCTTTCCGTCCTCCACACAGGACTGTAAATACAAATCAACCGATGTTTTAAATTCCCGTTCCAGGTCAGCCAATGTTTCTGCCTCATAAGTCACCAGATCACGAATAAATGCCAGCTTTCCATACAGGATATTATTTTCAAAATCCGGCTCAACCGTACCTAAATATCCTTTATATTTTAAATGTTTCATAAAACTCCAGCCTCTTTCAAGTTCTGTTTAATAGCTTTCAGCGTTCCACCTTTAATATAACTTTCTGGATGTGGGCGATGAATTAATATTGTGTGATTAATTTCAGCATTGAAAAATCGCACTCTTGATCCCTGCATTTCCTTTTTGACATATCCTAGAGAAGAAAACAAAACAACGAGTTCATCCCATTCAAACGTTTTTTTACTGTTTAAAAATTTTGCCAGTAGCTTATCTGCTTTCCCCATACGCTATAATCCCATCCCTTGCCAACATGCAACTAATTATAGTTACAAATGGCGTTGTTGTCAAAAGTCATCGGACAAATAGGAGGGTGAAAGAAAATACCAGGGAGCAGAGAAGCCACATACCCTAAGCGCAGCGCAACCGCCGGAAAACGCACCACACTGTAAAGACAATAAAATCTTTACAACGTAAAGCCAATTATGTAATACAACGCGCTACCCAATAAGAAAGGGAGAGCATGACACTCTCCCCATATATGAATTTATCCCGGTTATTTAAAACATTTCATACCCTTGCAGGTAGTTTAACCACCACCGGAATTGATCCCACTCCGTGCACGTCATTGCCGGAATTCTGGTTTCCCAGCCTTTGACAAGGGAGTCAGCAAGCTGTACGATCTGCCGCGTTGACATTTAAAAACCTCATTCAGTTTTGATTGTCGATAACGTGATCAGGTTGTTCCAGCAACCTGATCACTTTCACTTTTTCAGTTTTCAATCCTCCTTAGCATATTTTTCATTAAAATCTTGTTAGCTGAATCAAGATCAATATCGTACTTAAAAGCAATCAATTTTATTGCTTTCTTTTTTAGAAGTTTTTTTAATTCAGGTGTTGAGCATAGTTCTTTGTAAACCTGATGAAGATATACCCCATGTTCATCTTCAAACTTCTTGTCAATAACTGATGTATACATTATAGCGTCGAAACAATAATCATCATCTACAGGACAAGCAGGCCAGAACATCATCTCTACTGCCATTTTTTTAGCTTCAGTAAGCATATCCGATTCCGTGATCATTTTCTGTTTATATCTCCGCTGACAGTGGTTACGTCACCAGAAACATCGCCACAAGTAACATCACCACTTACAGTGGTTATATCGCCACTAACCTGACGACAATCAACATCACCACTCACGGTTTCAACATCCCCAGCATTCCCATGAATACTGACATCAGCATTTTCGGTTACTATTTTATTTACATTTCCATGTATTTCTATCTTAATACTCCTGCCTTTAAAAACCACTGTTTTATTACCAATTTTAATACAATCATCAGTGATAACAATGTTTTCACTATTTTCTACCGAGACATGCTCTTTTCCATCGATTGTAATTTTATTACCGGCAACGATTAAACCTTTGCCAACAACATAAACACTTTTCATAAAATCAACTCCTTTCAGGAAAATGCAGGGATGCCCCTGCATTCATAATGCTTAACAAAGACACTCAATAAAATCTTTAAAACTCAAGCATTCATCGCCATCTTTTAATGAATCAAAATATTTTTCATATTCGTCCCTGTAGAAAAGGATTAAATCAATATCACTCTGCTTAAGTTCGCCAAACTGAGGAACAATTCCGGTTTTATAGTCACGAATTTTATTGTTATCAGTAAAGATGACAACATACTCCGTCCCCTTATGTATAAGGGTAATAGTGCAAAGAGTTACTCGTTCGAATGTGAAAACATGATTCGTGGTTGAAGTGAATTTCATTTTAAATCTCCTGTCCGTTTGGACTTAAGAAGGAAAGGAGCCAATCCCCTTTCGATGAAACAATAATACATCTATTTAGATGTATTATCAAGATTTGTTGCCTGAAAACAGCAAGTTATTTGATGGTTTGCTCATTTTTTAATCCGCGTCAGCGGATAGAAGGGGCGAAAGAAAATACCAGGGAGCAGCGGGGCCACATCGCCCCGAAGCGCGGCGCAGCCGCTGACGAACATACCAGGATGCACAGGGCCATCCCTTCGCCCTGCAAAGCCCAACGGACCAACAGGCTATGATCATGCTGATTTGCGCCGCAGAATGCCGCAGTTAGCGCGAGCGCCAGCGAGTTCACGCCGTCCTGGTGCATTGCAGCAGGGCGGGGCGGTGTACTGCGCGTGTGAGCGTCAGCGAGCTACGGGCGCAACAACACACCAGGCAAAATCGCAATTATGTAAAGTCGCCCTGTTACAAACACACACTGTGTAAAGACAAAGAACAATTACAATGTAAAGACAAATAAACCTTTACACTGTATATCTTAGATTTCTGCGTCGTGGTGTTTTTCTTCTCGCTCACGGTTCCTCCGGTGAGCGGGATTCAGCTTTTTTATGCAGGACGTATTCAGGGTGCTCCCCTGCAAGTAATAACAGGTACTCAAATTCACCTTTCGATAAATTAAGCTGGTTGTGGGTTTTAGCTTCTTTTTTCTGCCATGTACTTAAGCCTACGCCAAAAATCTCACCGCACTCTGTCTGGGTAAGGCCAATTTTTTTACGTAATTTCTTTATGTTTTCCGGTGTATTTTCAATAGTCATGCATCACTCTCCTTATATTCTTTCACCATAGTTAAGAGAATATTCTTATCAACAGGTCTTAAACCATTTTTTGTAAAGTCTATTGCCTCGACCTCACTTTCATTAAAAACCAGCTCACTTAACGTTCTCTTTGTTCTTTTTGTTTTTCCGTCAGTGAACTCCTTTGAATAACTGCTTATTTTTTTTACAAAATGGTATTTTTTATCAATCACTTCAAGATAATAAGTCAATCGCCCTTTGTTTTTTCTCATAACTGTTTCAAATATCCTGTAATTTTAACAAGTTGATCTATACTCAAACCCCTAATCTGCAAATCATAACGCTCGCCCTGCTCGGTGACTTTACCGTTCAATCCATTTTCAGCTTTAAAGCCTGTCAATGCCCCATACCAGCTTTCAAGCTGGACAAGTTGCGATAACATACCTTTCAGGATCAGAATTTCGTCCTTTTTTGCCGCCTGGCGTTTCTCATACTCAATCGCCTGTAACACCTCCTGCGAAGCATTTAGCAAAATTTTTCGCTCGATATTGGCTGCTATATCAACGGGATTCCGCTTCCTGGATAACGTACAAACATGATACGGACTACTCCAGGAACGACTATCCACACTCCCCACAACAGAAAATCGGTCTTTTTCCATCCGAATATGCACAGAGTAATTTTTAAACTGCGGTGACGTCAGTTTTATACGAGACGGACAATCATCAAGTTTGTTCACGCGCCAGCCGTTCCCCAGGATACGGCAGACAACTTCAAAGACAGGGTGATATTGTTCAAAAAAAGAGTTCATCTGTTTCCCTTTTTGCTACGTGGCTGCTGTTCCCGTCTTTTTGGGTTCGATGCCCCAAAAGACGGGCTGGTATGATATCGGGGGCTTCTCGCCCCCGTTCTGGTTACGCTCTGGTTTCCACGCGTTGCCACCCTGTCGCCCTGCGCTGTCCGGTTGTACCGTATTTTGCGCGGATTTCTTCTATCGTGTGTTCTTCACGATTCCAGTAACTTTTATGTTCGTCTGGACGATAAAACCATTGTTTTTTCTTTGCCGCCCATTTACACCCGATTTCTTTTAAAGTTTCCTTATGTGTAATAGTTTCTCCACTAATCCATACCCAGTTACCTATCACTTCAAATACCAGACCAGATAAACCAGAAAGAACGTTTAATACTTTTTCCAGGTCATCACCGTAATTATATCGTGCATGTTCATCAGCGCTCTGGAACTGATTTATTTTATCAATATTTGCCATCAAGACATCAAAAGCTGCATTTACCGCTTTCATCAGTTCAGCCCCTAACGGGTTACGATCTGGATGATATTTTAAAGCGGCTTTTCTGTATGCTGCTTTGATATCTTTTTCAGTTAATTCGCCGGATAATCCAAAAACGTTTAATGCTTCCTGGATATTCATTTTAAATCTCCTGTCCGTTTGGACTTAAGAAGGAAAGGAGCCAATCCCCTTTCGATGAAACAATAATACATCTATTTGGATGTACTATCAAGATTTATTTCCTGAAAACAGCAATTTACTTGATGATTTGCTCGTTTCTTAATCCGCGTCAGCGGATAGAAGGGGCGAAAGAAAATACCAGGGAGCAGCGGGGCCACATCGCCCCGAAGCGCGGCGCTGTACTGCGTGTGTGAGCGTCAGCGAGCTACGGGCGCAACATTACATTGCTGCATTAGCCCGGCATTCTCCACGCCCTGAAGGACGGAGTTTTACCCCATCATTCATACTAAAACCCCCTGGGTAAATACTACTACTATTAACATTTTTAACATGGTTGCAGGGGATACCCCCTGCAACTATTTTCTTAGTAGTATGATGTGAACTCGTGTTTTTCTTCCGGTGATCCTTTATATGCTGTTTCGAATTCCTCAATTTCAATTGCTGGCGTACTGTAATAATCACGCACTCGCCGTTTTAATGGCTCACCACAGAAATCATTAAGTAATGGGGTCTTATATCCGCTCATTGAATGAGTCCGATGAACTGAAGCGCGAATCTCCTGAACAGTTACGGTTTTTTTGCCATGAACAGAAATAACCTGGTAGAAATTAACGTTCGTTTGCTCATATCCCCAGGAAGATACAAACACATCGCCAACAGAAACAGTGCCGTTATTAAAAGTCAATGTTTTCATTTTAAATCTCCTGTCCGTTTGGACTTAAGAAGGAAAGGAGCCAATCCCCTTTCGATGAAATAATAATACATCTATTTAGATGTATCATCAAGATTTATTGCCTGAAAACAGCAATTTACTTGATGATTTGCTCATTTCTTAATCCGCGTCAGCGGATAGAAGGGGCGAAAGGAAATACCAGGGAGCAGCGGGGCCACATCGCCCCGAAGCGCGGCGCAGCCGCTGACGAACATACCAGGATGCACAGGGCCATCCCTTCACCCTGCAAAGCCCAACGGACCAACAGGCCATGATCATGCTGATTTGCGCCGCAGAATGCCGCAGTTAGCGCGAGCGCCAGCGAGTTTACGCCGTCCTGGTGCATTGCAGCAGGGCGGGGCGCTGTACTGCGCGTGTGAGCGTCAGCGAGCTACGGGCGCAACAACACACCAGGCAAAATCGCATCCTGAAAAGTTACCCTGTAACATACACACAATGTAAAGCACAAAAACAATTACATTGTAAATACAGAAACATCTTTACAACGTAACTATAATGAATACAATGTAAAGACAAATAAACCTTTACACTGTATATCCGAGGTTTCTATGGGGAGAGCATTACTTGTCGCATCAGATAAAGGCGGTGTAGGAAAAAGCACCACAGCAACAAACCTGGCTTCTTATCTGGTAAATAATTCACGAACGGTCATCATTCTGAAGACCGATAAAAACAATGATATTCTTAGCTGGAACGAAAAAAGAAAGCAAAATGGCTTATTACCGGTTCCTGTTTATGAAGAGTATGGCGATGTATCAGAAGTCATTAAGCGCCTGAAAAAAATATGTGAAGTGCTGATCATTGACTGTCCAGGGCATGACAGCAAGGAATTTCGCAGCGCCTTAACTGTAGCTGACACTCTGCTTACTCTCGTTAAGCCGTCTTCAGATTTCGAAGCAGAAACGCTGACTCATGTAACAGAAAAAGTTCGCACAGCTCAACAGATCAATCCAGACCTGCAACCCTGGGTACTTTTCACGAGAATTAACACGACAAAACCACGCCACAGAAAAGCAGCGATTGATCTCGACAAGTTACTCCGGGAGAACCCGGTGTGGATACAGCCACTTCGTACACGTATTTCAGATTTAGATATTTTTGAAGCGGCCTGTAATGAAGGCGCTGGCGTTCATGATGTACGTCGCGCATCCAGCCTTTCTACAGCTAAAGCACAAATAGAGCTTTTGGCGCAAGAGTTAGGCATCAATCCCTAATGGATGTAATACGACAGCTTTACATCATTAGCTTTACACAGTAAAGCTAATGTAACACACGAAAGGTGATATAATGGCTCTTGACTTGAAAACTCCGGTAATACCAGGACAAAAAACAGAACAAACCAATGCAGACACAGCCCGATTCATCAATGAAGCTACCCGCAAAAAATCGGGAGCAACTAAAGTGACCAATGTCCGGCTTGGGGACGTTTACGAAGATATTCTGGAACGGGAAGCACTGCGAACAGGCCAGACAAAAACAGCAATAATGAAAGCGGCTCTTGCAGCTTACGAACACGGCCTGGACGAAAACGGAAAAAATCACTGGATTCTACAGTCAGCCAGGCTGAAATGATAAAGCCCTTCGGGGCTTTATCCCTTACGTTTTAATTGTTTCTTCTCGCTGGCTTTCTTACGGGCATCGAGAACCAGTTGCGCATAAGTTGCGTGTGCTTTTTTTACTGTACCAGCAGGTTTCCCGTAAAGGTCGTAACGTGTTGCGCCTGGTACAGTACAATTCTGAAGATATTGCCACCGGAACGTCATCACCTGAACCGCACAATTCCACTCTTCAATCGTCAGATCCACATCCGGGTTATCCGCCAGGTATTTCTCAACGTCCTGGAGAATCCCGCTTTTCAGGGGCAAGTTCTTTTTTTCGTCTGTCCATAGTTCAGGAAAAACAGCACGAACTTTATTGAAACACTTTTCAAAATATTCTTTCGGATATTTTGGGGGAAAAGTGATTTGTTTTTTCAAATACCAGGGCTGAGGCTGCTTTTTACGTGTTTTCTCTGCTACAGCATCTTTCTTCTGTACTTTCTTGTTTTCATTAACTGCTGATTTTTGTACTTCCTGCGGCTTTTCATTCACCACAGGATTTTCTGGCATGACCAGAACGCGGCGTTTTTTGACCACAATCACGGGTGTTTTTTTTGGCTGCATACTCGCCTCAATAATTGCTGTCATATTGACTAATTATACCATTTTCAGCAGTTAATATCCTGAAAATACATGGAAAAAGGGGGTATCCGTACAGAATACCCCCTTTGTAAAGGCGCTTAATGCCAGAACCACATCATCCCCAAAAAGGCGGGCTTTCGCCCGCCTCCGGGTTGCTACTTACCGTTGGATTCGTAAGCCAGACTTGCCGTAACCTCCCTGTCTCCGTCTTTCAGCCGGACCTCGCACAAACGATTCCGGGTCAGATACGTGAATATTAACAATGTGCAGCACACGATTAATAAACACCAGGTCAGGGCGTTTTTCGGCTGTTTCATGGCCTTCTTCTCCTTGCGTAACGCGCGGTAAGAGGCTATCCTGATGTTGTTCAAGCATTGGGATCGCCTCGTGGGTTAATGAAAAATTAACTACGGGGCTTTCTTCTTTCTGCCGCACAACAAGATACAAACCACCTTTTCGCCATGAGGCAGAAAGCCTCAAGCGCCAACAGCATTATCCAGTGCGCCGTAAAACCCCGTCCTTCAGGGCGAGGATATAAGGCGAGTTTTTCCACCTGGCTTTTTTTGTTTAAAATGGTCGAATGAAACGACTACAGGCATTTAAATTCCAGTTAAGACCCGGTGGTCAACAGGAGCGAGAAATGAGGCGCTTCGCAGGCGCATGTCGTTTCGTTTTCAATCGTGCTCTGGCGCTTCAGAATGAGAACCATGAGGCAGGGAACAAATATATTCCTTACCCAAGGATGGCCTCGTGGTTGGTTGAGTGGAAAAATGCCACTGAAACCCAATGGCTTAAAGATGCCCCATCACAGCCATTGCAGCAGTCACTGAAAGACCTTGAGCGGGCCTACAAAAATTTCTTCCAGAAGCGGGCGGCTTTTCCCCGATTCAAAAAGCGGGGACAGAATGATGCATTCCGCTACCCGCAGGGCGTTAAGCTCGATCAGGAAAGCAGCCGAATTTTTCTGCCAAAACTTGGCTGGATGCGCTACCGGAACAGCCGTCAGGTCACGGGCGTTGTGAAAAATGTCACTGTCAGTCAGTCCTGCGGTAAGTGGTACATCAGTATTCAGACAGAAAGTGAAGTATCAACTCCGGTTCACCCTTCAGTATCAATGGTCGGGCTGGATGCTGGCGTGGCTAAACTCGCCACGCTGTCAGATGGCACTATTTTTGATCCTGTAAACAGTTTTCAGAAAAACCAGAAGACGCTGGCGAGACTTCAGCGACAGTTAAGCCGCAAGGTCAGATTCAGCAACAACTGGCAGAAGCAGAAACGCAAAATACAGCAACTGCATTCCCGTATCGCAAATATCCGCAGAGACTACCTTCACAAAGTCACAACGACCGTCAGCAAAAACCACGCAATGATAGTCATTGAGGATTTGAAGGTCAGCAACATGTCCAGGTCAGCGGCGGGAACGGTCAGCCAGCCGGGGCGGAATGTCCGGGCAAAATCAGGTTTAAACCGTTCGATACTGGATCAGGGCTGGTATGAAATGCGCCGCCAGCTTGAGTACAAGCAGCTCTGGCGTGGCGGTCAGGTGCTTGCT